>CALLPZ010000414.1 GCA_938015405.1 uncultured Pseudanabaenaceae cyanobacterium | reverse complement strand
CGACAACAGTCCAATGCCAACCAACATTGCACCGAACAGCGGCAGGACTGGAATCAGCCATGCGTAGTCGTACAGAATTTCCATTACTTGGCCTCGGCTCTGGTTCAGATCCGCTAGAACTGGGTCTGGGGCAAATCCTTTCTATTTTTACATAGATAAGATAAAGCCCGTGCCTCTACGGAATTATCTCTAGGATCACGTAAAACCCTAGTCGACTGAGCCGACAAAAGGCGGGGAGCAAGCTCCGTATTCAATCAATCCTAAGGTCCAGGACAGAAAGAACGGAAACCCTCACAACCACTTGCCGTTGAGTCACCCTAATTTTGCCTAAGTTCCAGCTTTTTGGCCAAGGTCTCGTTGGAACAATCCAGTATCAATTAGAGCAGGCGCTGCAATGCTCTTTCCAATTCATCTCGTTCACGAAAGCCTTCTATGCGATCGCAGACCTCACCCTGCTGCAACAGCATGAGAGTAGGCAAAGTCTTCAAGCGATAAGCATTGGCAATCTTAAAATTCTCATCAGCATTGATGCTGACAAGCTTGTAGCCAGGGCTAAGCCGAGACTGAATTTGATTCAAGACAGGGTTGACCAAACGACAGACGCCACACCAAGGAGCCCAAAAGTTAATCAGAACTGGCAGCGGAGATTCAAGAACTTCACGCTGAAAAGTGGCTTCGTTGACAGCTATCACAAATGTTTCCTAAAAAGAGATTCTTAAAAATTGGACTGACTGCAGAAACCAAACTGGCAGATCAGGGGAGCTCCAAAATCTAAAGCAATGGCAGGCCGGCAAAGGCTTTTGTAGCTACAGTCACGTCAGAGGATCAGCCCTTGCTCCATACATAAGGTTCAAGCAAGCTCAACCTGAGAGATGTCGAGCAACGCCTCAAACAATCCAACGGTTAAACCGAAGTAATGCATCAAGGCTGCAAGGCTTATCCCAAGCATCCTTCAAACAGAGCGCATAAAAGGTCACCCTAGCGACTTCAGATAGAAGCTATCCAAAAGTTCAGGTAACACTTCATTCAGCATGTTTTATTAAGAATCATGTTATCAGGCTTCACCTTTTGCCAAAGGTAGGGATCAGGCTCTGGGAAACTTGAACCAAGAGGGATCTTGGAGATCACAGTGAATCACAGCCCTTAAGGTTTTCTTTCGAATTTAGACCGCCAGACAAAAACCGAGTTAAAGCCATTGGCCATTCACCCAAGAAGTCAGTCCATGTCAGTCTGCCTAGAACACCAGCATTAACTCCAAATCTCGCAGATCTAGGGGTAGGAGCTTGAGTCCATGGGGTTGTTGGAGCACAATTACCAGCAAATGGGGCGCCAGGGGCATCAGCCAAAGTCTCAGGGTCTCAGGGAGCAGGGGCGCCTGAAGCTGTCCCAAAGATTGCCCCTCGCGGTTGAGGAGAAGAATTTGCCCCTGCTGATTTGCCAAGACACAGCCCCAGGGCAAGGGATAAATTTGATCCGGGGCGATCGCTAAGGGAATTCGCTGGATACGAAAGGGCTTGAGCCCCAATTGCAACAACATCTTGGGATGACCTAATTCCAGAGCCCAAAGTTCATAGTCCAGATTTCCTCGGACCCAATAGGTCAAAGACACCGGCAGGGTGAAATAGCTCAGCCACTGACCTCGGCGGCTAAATAAACCTAAACGTTGGGCCATGCCATCCGATGCAATTAAAGCTGCCCCATGGCGTCGATCCAGCAGTAGGACCCCCATCAAAGTTTCCGTAGAACGCAGCTTGAGTTCCCGGCAGGTACACTTGGCAGCAGGGTCCCCTAGACCCAACCCCAAAATCAGGAGAGAAGCTTGCCCCAGGGGCGATCGTTGTACTAAAGCCCCCCACTCCGCCTGGGGAGATAGGGCCAACTGGGACAAGCCGACCTGGCCTTGGTAAAGACAAGAAACCGCAGGTTTCTCGGCAAAGCTCACGCCATCTGTCCCAAATCCCTCATTAGCACTGAGTGCATCAGCCAGCTCTACCGTCCCTGACTCCTGAGTCCCGTTCTTCTCACTCTGAAAGACTAAAGGCCAGCGATATAACGCTGTAGATGTCGAAGCAAAACCATAGCTAGAACTGAGGGCTAAAGCAGTCACAGCCTCAGGAAAAGTCAGACGAATGGGCCTCGCCAAATCTTCTCCATGGGGCACAGCACAAGCTTGGTCAGGCTCCAGCTCCAAGCTCAGACCTTGGACAGTACTCCCCTGAGAAACCCAAAGCTGGGGCATATTCACCGCGATCGCCGTCCTGTTCTCCAACGGCTCATCGCTGGAGATCATCTCCAAAGCTGCCGCGTTCCCTTCAGAGGGATGCCTCAGCAGAGGAGAAATACTAGCCAGCTTGATCGCGACAGCCTCTTTAGACGCGGTGGACTGAGCGAGCAATGGGTCAGCAGAAAAGGATTTTGTAGAGACTGCAACTGGCCAAGTCAATAGGGGCTCGGAAGGCATCAATGGGAACAGGCTGTCCCCCCAGCCTTGAGAGTCAGATTCCTCTGCCAATTGTGGCAACTCCACCAAAGCTTGCTGCAAATCCTGCGCCATCAGTCGAGCACTGTCATAGCGAAGGTCCGGAGCCTTGGACAGCGCACGGAACAGCAAGGTTTGGAAGGCAAGGGGCAGTAGCTTCGAAAACTTAACCCGCTCCTGACGGTGGGCTTCACGCAATTCATTGGGGCTGCCATGAAAGGGGCGATCGCCTAGCAAAACCTCATAGAGAATAATCCCCATGCTGTAGAGGTCCGAGGCAGGATAGGCCTCACCATCAAACCGTTCCGGTGCCATATAGGCCGGCGAGCCACCTCGGTCGAACTCAGGGGAGCCCACTATCACATCAGATTGGGCAATCCCAAAATCCGTTAAACAGGCCTTCCACCCCTTGGGCTCCAACTGCATCAATATATTTTCAGGCTTCACATCACAGTGGACAATGCCCCGATCATGGGCATGATCCAAGCCTCCCAACACCTGCACCAAGCATTGCAGCAATTGTTTCTGGCAAGGCACGGAGGGAGATTCCAGCAGCTGACGCAGGGTTCCACCCGCGCTGTAATCGAGAACCAAACAGCGTCCTGCATCCGTTTGCTCAATGGCACGCAACTGAGTCAGAGCAGGATGGCTCAGGGTGAGGAGAGAGCTAAGCTCCCGCAGAAATTGGCTCGTGGTAGAGCGCTGGCGATCCACCAGTTTTAAGGCGACTAGGCGACCACTGGCCCGATGGACAGCACAATATACTTTGCCAAATTGACCTTGGGCCACTAAGCCTAAGGGTCGATAACGGGCCTTCAGAGACCCAATGGGAGCGTATTCCTGGGAAGGGTAAAACAAGAATCAGGATCGCAAACAGTCACTCTGCCGCTCAGACCAAATCCGATTCAGTAACCCCCGATCCCATGAATTGATAGCAGAGACGCAAAGTCCTACGCCCGCAGAAATAGTCAGGGTTCAGCAATTAGGATTTGATATCCAGGCCCAATTCCACCCTGTCTGTCAGCAAGATGAAAAACATCACCTGCAAGCAGGGACAAGATTTGTCAGCGGCCAAACGAATAAAGGGGTCATGTGCCAGCCTAAGCTAACATCAGCCTATCAAGGGGGTAGACACATCCAAACCTTCGCTCATCAATTCTCCATGGAGCAGGGCCTTGAAGCCAAACTAGCCCAAGCCTAATGCTCCACCAGGTTTTGCATAATAATTTCCCAGTCTTCATGGGCTTCAACACGAGCCTCAGCGTGCTCCAGCCGCTCTTCTAGCCCTACAACAAAGCGATTACAGTCTGCTCCCAAGGACTCGCAGGTTAGCTGTAAACAATCTAGGGACTTGCCAGTAATTCCAGAGAAAAAGGCGGATAGGATCCCCGCATCCATAAAACAAACGGGACGGTCCATCTGGGGAGCCTGAGCCGCAAAGGGAGAGTTCCAGGTCTTAACTAAAAACAGGCCTCGCTCAGCGTAACTGGGGTCAAAGTCGATGGTGCCCCAACCGTGGCTCACCCAGCATTGCTGAAGAGATTGCAAAAAATCCACCATGGTCAGGGAGGACAGCGGCATGCCGTAATGGCCCGTCAGCTCCTCGCTAAAGCGTTGGTAAAAGTTCTTGCCCCACCAACGACCGCAGTTAAGCAACACTAGCCTTGCCGCCAAGCCCGTCTCTTGCTCTAGCCCTGCGTAAAGCGCCTTAATCAAAGTATCTGGAATAGCAATCAGGCGACTGCCACTGCGATTCTCCAGCAGGCCCAGCTCCACATCACTACGTACGTAGGTCTTTGTGGCGAAGTAATTACCAGCCGCGACCTTGGGAGTGAGTAAATCAGCAACGGAAATCATGGTCAGGGAAAGCAGTAAAGGGACAACGGCTCATCAGCTGAACCAACGTGAAGAGACTTACGAAGCAGCAAAGCAGTCCTCCTAAGCAGCAACTGTAGCCAGCTTTTGAAAGGGTTCTAGATAGGGCAAAAGCAACTTAAAGTGAGCTGCTTCTAAACGCTGTTCCAACTGCTGGGCGACGAGCTGAAAGCACAGCTCATCCATTTGCTGAGAACCATGGTTTGACTGACTTTGGCTCACCCAGCGCAGCGTGTCATCCAGGCTCGCAATATCGTTAGTGAGCATTGCCATAGCACTCGCCCGCATCACTGCAATCCCTAACTTAAGGCTCTGCTCAATAGCAGTGACAGACATTCCAGCCATAGCCGATTCCAATCCATCAGCCACAGGTTGAAGCAAGTCCAACTCTTGATCGCGAATCTGCCGATAGATCGCCAACCGGTGAGGCAAGGACAGGGTATAGCGACCCAAAGTCTTCAACTCAGCGGCAGTCAAATAGCGCTTATCGGATTCACGAAAAAATTCTGACAATGGATGCATGGAAACCTCGGCGAGCAAGAGCTAGCACTGCTAGCTAGCTGAATCATGGGGGAAACGGACCTAGGGAAGCAAGCCACAAGAGCCCCTAGACTAAACAGCCATTCACGGTAAGGACCTTAATCCCAGAACGAACCGAATCCAAGTAGACAGATGATGCCCAGGACTTAGCTGCGATTTTTTATACCATGGATAATATAACAACGGCCTAAGGTGATTGCCTGACAATCTCGACATTGCCTGAAGCATCTAGCTTTGACCCAGTTATGGAAGCTTAGCTAGATGGAATTGGAAAAAGCTCCCAAAAAATCATCCAGCGTCACATCTCCACTATCCAAATGGGATTCATCCGCGATGTCGCTCAAATCAGGCAATTCATCCAAGCCCGAGCCTGACTCCACGGAATGTTGCTCTGATGACACATCTGACGAGCCCAGAGCAGCTTGAACTCCTTCAGAAGCTGGCGGGGCGATCGCCGACAACATTTCGCTCCCCTCCCAAGGAATCGCTCCAAAAAACTGTCCCACAGACAAGCTGTAGTCCAAGGCGACCACTTCACCAGGTACAACCAAATCCCGCGTCGGAAGCGCCAGATTATCCCAATTGCAGCGGGCAAAAAATGCCCCTACCGTCTCCTGTCTCCAGGCTTCTTCTTGCATGGCAGGGATAGCCTTTTTTTCAGCGGTCAGGGTTCCAACAGTCATAACTAGCGCTCTCCACGACGAAGACGAGTCGCAATATCCTTGGACGTAGCCCCCTCATTGAGCCAGAAAGCCGCCGCATTAATGCGGTCCTGGCCCCCAATCAAAAACTTGCAGTAATTCTCACCCATGGAATAGCACTGAATTTCAATACAGCTCAGTTGCTTTTTCACCAGCTCCGTAAAAAAGCCTGCGAACAGCCCCGCATAGAGATGACAAGCAGGTTTCCCTACATCCCCCAGAGTACGAGCCATGGCGGAGTCAAATAAGTTGATGAACATGAAGCCCTGCTGGCGATCGCTCAAATCAACTTCCCAGCGACCCCAACCTTGGCTGATATAGGGCCACCACCAGGTCTCCAAGAGGAACATCAAATTCACCTGGCGCATGCTGCGCCCATATTCCTTCTCAAACCACTTCTCGAAGACGAAGGAATCTCGCTTGCCCCATTCACAACCTACGGTGTACATCACCGCAGCAGAAGCATCACCCACCTCTTCTTCGAGGCCTTCAATCAAGCCCAGAATAAAATCTTCGCTGGTTAGGAAGTTCTGACTGCCATTCCAATCCACCAAAGTGCCCCGCTCTGGGTCAAAGCGGAAGAAGTCATCAAACCCATAATGGTTATGCTTCTGAGGGTTTTCAATCTTGGCCTGGGGTGGCGTTAGGGCCGTAATCACCATGGGAGGAGTGCCTCAATAAATGCCTTGTTTTAGAGATTCAAATCATTGCCGTACTGATGAACAGCCCTGACAAATCTCGGTTCAAATACCGTGGGTACGGTTGAAGTAGTGAGACACCTCGAAATTAACATTCTTAAGCTGTTTCAACATCGAGCGTGTCACTAGCTTTCCCTGCTGCACCAAAATTGCTCCAGTGAACGGATGAAGCAGATCCTGATCGGCTCGGCGGCCAATCAAAGCCTCAATATCTTGAATGGACTGAACATACATGCCTGCGGGCAATTCTACGACCACCCCCTCCCCCTGTACACGGGTTTGGCAAGCCAGACGGGAATTAGGACGGCAAGATGTAATCACCTCTAGGGTGCGCTGCTCCCGCCGGGACATACGGGAAAGCGCCGACATCCCTGCTTTCACATAGATGTGGCAGGTCGCACACATCCCTCGGCCACCACACTCCTTAAGGACGTCCAAATCCTTATGGAGTAGAACTGACAGCAGCGACGAATTGGTCTCCACCTCCAGGGTTTGGGCGATGGGTTCGAGGCGAACTTGCTTAACCATGACAACTGCTGGAAAGCGAATAATGACTGGCTCCAACGCAGAGCATCAGCCTGGAGCCGATAGCCTAACGAACAATGAGGCTAGCGGCCATGGGTGAGCTTTACCAACGAGGCCAGGCCATACAGCGAAGGAATAGCCATAGTGCAACAGTGAAGCTCAACGCCTCTGTCTCCGGAAGGCCTACAGATCAAGCAGACTGGACTGATCTTCGCTAAGTGACTGCTGGGCCAACTGGGGAAAGTCGCGAATCACCTTACTGCAGCGAGTCACAAACTGCTCAGCCCAAGTCTGCAAAGCAGCCTGCTGGCCTGGCGTCACAGGCGACTGCCGCGAGGCAGCATAGTCTGGGCCAAGGCGAATGCTATTGGCAGAGCGCTCAATGGCAAATGCTCCTTGGAGCCATTCATCGCTGGGACGGCTGGTGCGCCAGTAGTTGACGATGACTGCACGACCCAGATAGTGAGCAGAAAACTCGCCCAAAGCATTGAGAGAGCCAACGTAGGATTCCAGAACCGCTGTTTCCTCTGCAGGAGCAGCCTCATCAGCAACGGGCTCCTCATAACCAAAGAGATCGTCAATCTCAATGTCTTCATCCAACGCCACCGCATCAAGGCGATTGTTTAGGAGATCATCCGATTGTTCTTCCGTCCCATCATTCTGTTCAGACTCCCAAGGCTGGGTCACCGCCAGTAGCGGCTCCTCCTTGGGCTCAGCAGTCGGCGAGGGGGCTGGAGCTGGAGGGGCGGGTGGAGCTGGTGGCGGGATCTCTGCGATCGCGTCATCAACCAGGGAAGCAGACGGAACCAACTCATCCCAAGGATTCTCTGAGTCAGCAGCTTCCACCTCTGGCAAACTCTCGCTGTTGGCAGGGCTAGCATCACTATCGTCAGCCAGATTCAAATGAGGCAAAGTGGGCGCAGGTTGCTCATCACTATCACCGGCATCTGCTTTAACAGCATCTGTCGTAGCAACATCCTCGCTAGCACTCTCGCCGGCATGATTTTCGAAATCCTCCTCCCCCAAGGACAAAGTATCCATCAGAGCCGCCAGGTCTCCCTGGGGGTCAGCCGCAGCATCTGCCTTGGGAGCAATGCTGGGAGAAGGCGTCACCGCCAGGAGTGGCTCCTCATTATCGAAGGATGGCAGTTCTGCAGGTTGGGAATCATCCGCCTTGGAAGAACTACGGCCCAACAACGCATTTGCATCTGTAAGACTGGCCGCAAATTGAGCCGCCGCCCCCAAGCCGTCATCAGCAGGGGTAGCATCCAGATCTGGCAAGCTGGCATCGCCTCCCTCCAGATCTGGCAAGCCAGCCTCAGTTGCCCCTAGATCAGGAAGTTCCGCAGCACCACCAGACCCTGCACCACTGAGAAGGTCCGCAGCATCTGTCACGGCTGGCTCTGGAGGAACAGGATTGGCTGGCGCATCAGGCTCCACAGCCGCCGTTGACACATCCGTAATCTCAGTATCCGCAGCCACGGCATAGTCCGCACTACCGCTGGGAATCTCTAGAGTGGGCAACTCTTGAGCCATGGTGCTAGAAGTCACCTCTTCTGGCTCGGCTGCAACGGGCTGTTCAACCACAGCCTGAGGGCTATTCCCAGCTTGGGGCTCGTTGGCCTTCTCTGCTTCCGCATTCTCCAAGCTGGGAGAATCACCGTTGGCCACATCGCTCAGGTCTAGCGGTGTCACCTTCGTGTTTCGAGCGCCCAGCAAGCGCTGGAACACATCCATGGTGGCGCTGCTGTCACGGTTAAACGCATCGCGTAAACGGCTGAAAGCGTCGAAATAATCGGGGTAGATCAGATTGTCGTGGGTAAGCACCAACAGGATCTGTTCTTGGGATAGCTTGTGGATATAGACCTGAGTTCCAGCAAATTGAAACTCAAAGGATTCAAAATCGTCTGGAATAGTCTCCAGCACCTGCCAAACGCCCTGGGCCAGAGCTTCCCGCTGCTGAGAGTTTAAGACGCGCTCAATCCCCTGGAAATAGGGGCGAGATCGCCCATCAATTAACGCAACCCCCTTCATTCCTGGAACGTTGAGGAATGACTGGACAACTTCCCAAGTTGTATCTGTGCTTAACATTTATTTTAGTTTCGCATTGTGGGCTACCCCGAAAGGCATAGTATTCATAGCTGTGTAGGTGTGCGCTCGTGGTTCCTAGGTTTCCCTTAGGAGAGACAAAAATACGCAACAATCCCTATGTCTTGGAAGCAAGATGCACTCTGTATAACAGTCTGGAGCGGTCATCCTGCCTGAGCGTGACAGGTGACCTTCTAGGGATAGACTAAGGCGCGAAAGCCCCAATTCCTCCAGAGACCGACCATATTAGTCTCTTGGCGATGTAATTTACCTTGCGATTGGCTTCTTTGGAGTAGGTTTAGCCGCTATGTCCGATCTTCCATTTACGCTAGATCAGCTCAGAATCCTTAAAGCGATCGCCGCTGAGGGGAGCTTTAAGCGAGCTGCGGACAGTCTATATGTTTCCCAACCGGCCGTCAGCCTCCAAGTACAAAACTTAGAGCGTCAGCTTGATGTCCCCCTCTTCGACCGAGGGGGCCGCCGGGCCCAGCTCACCGAAGCAGGTCACCTGCTGCTCAACTACGGCGAAAAAATCCTCAGCCTCTGCCAAGAGACCTGTCGAGCCATTGAGGATCTACAAAACCTCCAGGGCGGAACCCTGATTGTCGGCGCGAGCCAAACCACCGGCACCTATTTGCTGCCCCGGATGATTGGCCTGTTTCGAAAACGCTATTCCGACGTAGCAGTACAACTCCACGTCCATTCCACCCGCCGCACCTCTTGGAGCGTTGCCAACGGCCAAATTGACCTCGCCATCATTGGGGGAGAGGTTCCAGTAGAACTGCAGGATTCCCTCGTGACCGTGCCCTACGCGGAAGATGAGCTGGCCTTAATCTTGCCCGTATTCCACCCCTTGGCCCAAGCCGAAAAGATTCAGCGAGAAGACCTCTACAAGCTAGATTTCATTGCCTTAGATTCCCAGTCCACCATTCGCAAGGTGATTGACCAAGTCCTGACCCGCTGCGGCATTGAAACTCGGCGGCTGCGCGTTCAGATGGAGCTCAACTCCATTGAGGCTATCAAAAATGCCGTTCAATCTGGCCTGGGCGCTGCCTTTGTGTCCGTGTCAGCCATTGAGAAAGAGCTGGAAATTGAAATGCTCCACCGCGCTGACGTAGAGGATGTCGTTGTCAAACGAACCCTAGCGGTGATTTACAACCCCAATCGTTATCGTTCTAAGGCTGCCGAGGCCTTTAGCCGAGAGATTCTGCCCCGATTTGCCAAACCAGAATGGGATGAATCCTTCGACCTTTATTCCATGACGAATCCTCCCAAAGATGTAAAGGAACTCAAAGAGCGTAGTGACTCCTAAAACTTGCGGCAGAGGCAGACGAGGCATTTGCTCTTGGGGGCTGTCTCTGAGCAGGCTATAACTGTCACGCAAACGCATTGCTTACAGAACGATCCAACCTAACCAGGGCTGTCGCTGTCTTTTAAGTAATTACAAAGCACAGCAGGCTCAGGGGTGAGCCTGTAACATCAATGCAGCCGATCTAAGTCCTTGCCGAGCCATCCATGGAGCTGACCTGCACCCGCCCCGGCTGCCCTCGACCGGCCAACCTATTTCCAGACCTGTCCAATCGCAACACCGTAAAAACGGTGCAGCAGAAGTTCTGCACTTCTTGCGGCATGCCACTCATCCTGGCAGGTCGCTACTTACCCCAGCGTCTACTGGGCAAAGGCGGTTTTGGAGCTGCCTACTATGCAGTAGATCGTTTTTCTCCTGCGCTGCGGCCCTGTGTCGTCAAGCTATTTCAGCCGGACGGAGACCTCAGTCCCCAACAATTAGAACTGGCCCAAGGTTTATTTGAACGGGAAGCAGAGGCCCTAGAAGATCTGGGAAATGCCAATCCTCAGATTCCTGACCTGCTGGCATTTTTTCCCCTGGAAGTCGAGAGTATGCAACCCGGAAAGCAGCAAGAGCTGTTTTATCTGGTTCAGGAATATATCGATGGTCAATCCCTAGAACAGGAACTGGTTCAGCGGGGAGCCTTCTCAGAATCGGAAGCCTTAGAAATCCTAGAAAAGGTTTTACCCATTCTGGAATTTGTCCATGGACATAACAGTATCCATCGGGATATCAAGCCGTCCAACGTCATGCGCGATCGCAATGGCAAGATTTACCTCTTGGATTTTGGAGCCGTCAAGCAGGTCACCCAAAGCGCTGCTGGTGCTGCTCCCAAGGCATCAACAGGCATTTATTCAATGGGCTATGCTCCCACAGAGCAAATGCAAGGCAGCCGCGTCTATCCAGCCACAGATCTGTATGCCCTAGGCGTGACGGTGCTGGTCTTACTCACGAACAAAGACCCCGAAGAACTCTTCGATAGCTTTAGTGGCCAATGGAATTTTGACCGCCAGCCTCCGATCAGCCAAGGGCTACAGCTAGTGCTAGAGCGGATGCTGGAAGCCAAACCGAGCGATCGCTTCGACTCTGCCACCACCACCCTTAAAGCCCTGGCGCTGATTAGTCATTCAGGCGCTCCCTCTGCCTCCTCTCGTAGCAGTGCTGTCACCCAGCCCCCGCCCTTGCCCAACAGTGGCTCAGGCACCCAAGTCCAAAGTCAGCCTATCCCCGGCCAACCCGCAGGCCCAGGTAAACCTTTCAAACCCTCACCCATTCAGGCCAGTGCGCCCGCCATCCAGGCGAGTCCAGGCCCAATTCAGCCTGCCGCGAGCAACAGCGCAGCTCAGGCTGGCAGCAGCGTCCAACCAGGGAGCGGCAATCCACCTGGAAAAAGCGCACGCCCACCGCTCTCCCTGACTCGACTGCTTGGCAATGCTCTGTTTGCTGGAATGGAAGGGAGTCTCCTCGCGATCGCCTTACTCAGCCTCCTGGGAACAACAATGCTCGGCCCCGCAGCCTGGCTCCTACTCTTCGGAGGTCTCATCGCCCTGCAATACTTCCGTGTTATTGAAGGCGTTGACCTGCTGATCATCCTGGGGCTAACCCTACTTATCGTTGCCATTGTCCCCCCACTAACAGCACTCATCCAGGGGTCACTCCTCTCCCTCGGCATTGTCGCCATGATCGGTGGACTGCTTAGCCTTGCCGCAACGCTGTTTTTCCAGCTGCTCTACCGTCTGTTACGCCAATTTTTGTAATCCACGACGCTCAGTGGTATCAGACCTACCCAGCAGAATCTTCAAGACCATCCACCCAGGAAACCTCATCCTCTTGGAGGGCTATATTCAGGCGTCGCCGAGGACCACCCAGCTTCGTCACCAAGTAGATCTCCACATGAACCGGGCCATAGCGACGCTCCAGGGTACGGCAGACCTTGCGCCCAAGACGATGGCGCAGGCTCTCAAATTCTGGATGAAGCCGTAGCTCCAGGGCGATCGCCAATCGACGCCCCACAATCCCCCGGCAATACAAAACCTGGCAACCAATGACCCCATCCACCTGTTGGGACGTGGCAACAATGGCTTCAGGGGCGATCGCCATACCCTGACGCCAATGGGGCATATGCACCCCCAACCAACGCCAAGCATCAGCTAGCACCATCGCCAAGATGCCCAAGGCTCCCAGGGACTCCAATACCGTGACCCCTTGGGCTAGTGCAACCAGAGCCACCCCAGCAATCAAAACAAGCCAAGCATCCTGCAACAGCAAATAGCTATGAAAGGCCAAAGTCCGGCTCGATAAGTAGCGCGCACAAACCCTCGCCAGCAAGGCAAACGCAAATCCTAAAACAGCCAAAGTCCCCAGCAGCGGCAGCAAAGCAGGATGCAAAGCAGCAGCAATCTGCAACTCTAGCCCTGCAACCTCTCCGGCCAGATTAGGCAATGGCCCCACATCTCCCCCCCCCAAGGGGAGAGCTGCTGCTTGCGTCACCCAGCCTGCAGCTCCCCGCTGAAGCATCACACTCAGCAAAGAAAAACCACCAAACCCCAATAGCGCCCACATGAAGAGAGCTGTCAGGGTTTCCCAAATGCCAGAGCCATATTCCCGAGCCCTATCAACCTGGGCTCGCCGCTGGGTCAACTGACGCGGTCGCCCCCGAGATTGCAGTGCTAGCAAAGCACTAAAGCAGAGCAGCAAACTATGGAGTGCACAAGCCAACAGGCTCAGAGACCCTAAAGCCTGGGCAAGCAGCAACTTCACGACAGCCAACAAGACTGCCGCCCAAAGAAAGAATGCCAATGCCAAGCCAATTGCCCGTCGCCGCAAAACTGCCGGTGAAACAGGTTGGGTCATAAGAAGGGCAAGCCTCGCCCCACGGGGCTACAGGAGGTATCAAGGATTCCCAGGGTCTCTCATAGGGCCATTTTTGTCTATGCCAGATCCGAGCTAGCCCTCAAATAACCTATGCCCAGAGGAGGACGACTTAATAAATTCCCACCCCAGCTTCTGGGTCCAGGGCAAGGTCGAGCAACCCAAACTTCTTAAGCTCGGGGCAAACAGGCTCCGGTAGAACAGCAGGATGACATCAGTATTGCCCTCAGTTCAAAACCCCGCATAAAGACGTAGTCAAGAGTCCCTTGCTTCCGCCAACTAGCGGAGATGACAAAACATAGAAAAGTTCTCTGTGAACACTTTTCTCAAATCAGCCCCGCCTCCAGGCTCTACAGTCCATCAAAGCTCGCGGAGCCTTATCACAATCCATAGGCCATAGCTCAATGGCCTATACCTCTCTTCTAGAGAGGGTTCTATATCAACAGAGGTGACATCTAAGCAGTCATCAAAATCATATTTAAAACAAAATAGAGTGCTGACGACTGGCCGTGTTTCGTCTCAGCACTCTATTTTGGTTCGCTCCTCACACCCCTGCATAGTAACGGATCCACCTAGGCTTGTCACCTCTGTAAAAAGACTTATATTTCATCAATACATAAAGCAAAACTGATTAATCTACTGAGAAGTTCAACAGCAAAGAATAATCAGCCCAGAGGCATCTAACCATTCCTAGGTTGACGTGCGATCTCACAGTTTACAAATCGGCTCAGTCCCAAAACCAACTCGAATTGCAAGACCGAGCAGGGCCTGAGTTAGACAAGCTAGATTTCTCACAGGGACGACATACGCCATTTGGCGTAGACGCAGATCATTCAATACTTGAGTACTGAGCCAAGTAGCCCAAGCTTCACTCAAACGATCCACCGCTGGAACCCAACGTTGGGGGCTAATCGCGATCGCATCAAGCAGGCTCATCTGCGCCAAGAGCAAAGGCCAAACATCAACCCAAGCGAGTTGGGACGAATCCCCAGAACCTTCTCTAGAAGAGGGATTCAGCCCAACAGGCTCATAAAGAAGGCTAGGGGTTTCAAGTCCATCAACAGCCTCTTGAGACAAGGCCTGAATTCGTTGACTTAAGCCAAAAGAGCTGGCGTAACTATAGTGCCAGTCAAATTCTCGCTCCACAGTGCACTGTCGCCCAGAGAGCAGCAACCCCTCTAGATATGAGGTGTCAGGCCCAACACCTTCCCAGACAAGGGACTGTGCCATTTCTGCAGTCGCCATAGCAAGCCAACGAAGTCCTCCTAATCGATCTAGCCTCCAAACGAGTAAGGCATCGTCTTGATACATCTGTGTATCTGCTTCGAAGGAAAATGGCACAGCATCTAGTCCATCACGCTCTTCAAAAAATTGACCTCGCCCCAGTCGAGGAACAGCCAAGCATTCTTTTCCTCTGGCAGCCCAAATAATCTCTCGCCAACGTCCTGCCAAAAACTTCATATCTAGATGGTATTTCGCTGCCAGGACTCTGGAAATCGGACAGTGATAACACAACCCTCCGTCCCGCAACTCCAACCACATTGGCAAAGGGGCGATCGCATCAAAGGCCTCAATCGAAGGCATAGAGGAGGCTTCAGCCTCACAAAAAGAGTCCAGTGTTCCCCGTAATTCTGCGGTGATCATTTTTGACAGTGAGAGCAATGTCATCTACGAACTCTTGAAATTTGTGTGCGAAATATTTTTCATCACGTAAGTATTTACCGCGCCCTCTTGCACTCCAGTGATATGTGGTATCATGAGCTTGCGTGTATCTACCTAAGCTTCTAATCCCTGCTCATCACAAGGCTTTCAAGCGATCTATGTCCTGAGTAGTTTCACAGAGAATTCTGCTTTTGAGCAGACTTCATTCTCTAGAAATTGCTTTTTCCTGAACCGGGACACCGGCGATAGTTAAGGACCAACTCGTTTAACTCAGGGAGCCAGTTTCGAGAGCATCTAAGCAGGGGTCGCAATCTACCCAATCAAACCTTTGATGCGGTGAGTCATGGCCACAGGGTCTCCTTGACTTACCCAATCTACGGATTATCAAAGGCCTTCCGAGTTTGGTTCTCAATATTCGACCCACCTCAATACCTATGTATTCAGCAGTGTCCCCCCAATCATCAGAGTCGTCTCGACCATTCTTGACCTGGCAACGCATCATTGACTGGGCCCAAGAGCATTATCGTTGTCGCTCCTTTAGTAAGGACGAGAAAATCCCCGTGCGGCCGGGTCTCCTCTATTTGGTACAACGCGGTTCCGTCCGCTTGATCGGCAATTCTCAACTCAACGCCTCCTCCAAGCCTAGCGAGGGCGGTGGCCTCTCCAACCTGGCTTTGGAAGAAGCATTTTTAGGTTTCGTCGGTGCGGGCCATCCCTTCGAGATTGTGGCCCAGTCTCCTTTCACGCTTCAGGCTCATGCCCATGTAGACCAGACTTCTGTGCTGTGGATGTACTGGCATGATCTGGACAACTGGCCTCACTTCCGTCGCGAAGTGCTCGATGCTTTTCGTTATCAGCACCAGCGCAAGTTGCTCTGGCTGAGCACCTTAGGTCAGCGTCGCACGATTGACCGCCTCCTAGGCTTCTTGACCCTACTCATTGAAGAGTATGGCGAGCCCTGTGAATCAGGCTATTGCCTGCCCTGGTCTCTGACCCATGCTCAAATCGGTAGTGCCATCGGTTCTACTCGCGTGACCGTCACCCGTTTAATGGGCCGCCTGCGTCAGCGTGGCTTAATCAAAATCCATGGTGACAACTTGATCTGTCTGCCTCCCAACGCACAAATCAACTTGCAACGCTAAGCGAAGGTTACTCAATACTTTGAGAAAGGAAAGGGGGAGCTGCTTCATGTGGCTCCCCCTTTCCTTTGGGTTCGGCTGAACTAGGACGGTGACAATGTAGGAGAGATGGGCGGCGTATTGGTGGGATAGGGAATGCGCTTATGGTGGAACTGCTGCCAAATTTGCACAAACACCATTGCAATGGTCTCCAGGTCCTGCTTGCTCAGGCCCGAATCACAGAGCTGTTCATCCTTCCAGCGAGCTCGAATAATCTTCTTCACCATATTGAGTGCTTCTTCACTAGTGGCATCCTTGAGCGATCGCAGCGCCGCCTCGCAGGAATCCGCCAACATAACAATGCCCGTCTCCCGCGATTGGGGAATGGGACCGTCATAGCGAAAATCCGCTTCATTCAAGCTGTAGCGTTCCGGCTCTTCCGCTGCCAGCTTTTGGGCCTGCTGATAGAAATAGCTAATGCGCATGGTGCCCTGGTGCTCAGGGATAAAATTCCGCAATGCTCGGGGCAAGCTAGAGCGACGGGCCATCACTTGGCCTTCCGTCACATGCTTTTTGATAATTGCCGCGCTCTTCCAGGGATCATTCAGCACATCATGCTTATTGGTTCCTCCCATCTGGTTCTCAATAAACCCTTGGGGGTCATGCATCTTGCCAATGTCGTGGTAGAGCGTTCCTGCTCGGATCAGCTCGACATTACAACCCAAGGCTCGAGCCGCTGCTTCAGCCAAGGTCGACACAAACAGCGTGTGTTGAAAGGTGCCGGGTGTTTCACTCGCCAGTCGTTGGAGTAATGGCCGGTTGGGGTTGGAGAGCTCGGCCATGCGAATGGGCGTAATCAAGTCGAAAAGACGCTCAAGGTAAGGACTCACACCCAGGGCCACCACGCTCCAAGCAATGCCCCGTAGGGCATGGGATAGGGCACTACGCAAAAAGATCAGCCAGAGCAATCCCGTTGCCCCAGACAGGATCAGAGAAACCAACAAATGCACAATGCATTGGGTTAAACCAACCCCTAAGCCCAGCAGGGCCAATTCTTCCCGGGAACGCAGCCGCCCCGCCACCAACGCCCCAACAACGCCACTGGCGGCACTGGCAATCAAGGCCTGCGTTTCTAGCTCTAGACCAATGGGAAGGGCGATCGCCAGCAGACCTACCACGGCAACGCCTAGGGGTGAGCCATAAAAGCTCCCCACCAATAAGCCCACCGCAGGCAGGCTATTCACAGGTAACCGTAGAACAAACAGCAGCGGCGTCGTTGCCGCCAATATCCCCACCAATAACCAATCCCGCCGCCGAAAACCCGGACCAATCCGACGCTGAATCAGCCATACGAGGGAAACTTCGACCCAGATAATTCCGCCTAGGCCCAGCAGGCCAATCCAATTGGGTCCCCGCTCACTCAGTTTGAACTCATCCAACAGCACCAACTGCGCCGGTGTAATCTCCTGCCCCGCCTCCACAATGGCGTCATCCTCACGAATGCTGACCATCACCGGCTCCACATTGGAGGCTGCTTGTTCGGCCTGCCGTTGCGTTGCGAAGGGGTCCTGAACCAAGTTGGGCTTCAACACATGGCCCAGGATGGGCGTAGCTACAGCCCGGAGGCGTTGGGTGACGAGGGGATCATCATTTCGAGGAATCGCCAAGTCCAAATGCAGCGCAATAACCTCCTGAACAGCATCTGCTGACAGGCCTGGCGCAATTCCTTGGATCAAGATTCGCTCCAGCGCCAACTTCGTAGCTGTTTTAAGCTGTTCCCATTCCGAATCTGAAAGTTCAAAAACCAGGGGCGTATAGGCCGCATTTAACTCAACCAGATCAGCATCTTGCAGTAGGACCTTGGCTTGGAGATACTGGCGACGCATCACCTGAAACTTCAATTCCACCGACCGCAATTCAGCTCCAGAACCGCGCTTCCCTAGAGCATTCAATTGGACAATTGCCTTCTGCCCCAGAGGAGCTACACCATTGAATCGAGGGATAGAAGCCTTCGCCTCTTGACGAATCCAATTCCAATCCTTATCTGGAAGCTGGCGCACATGGCGCTGCACGTCCGAAGAAACCAAGCCAGTATCGACGACCGGGAAACGCCCCAGCTGACTGCGCAGTTCATTTCCATGACGAAAGGTGCGAACTAGCCCATCAAGCTGCTCTAAATTCAGCCCTGAGTCCACCTTCAAGACAGGAATGGCAGCAATCGTGGCTTCCCGACGCCGCTCCTGGGTCAACTTCTGATCCATCACCGTGGCATCCCGGGGGGCATAGATCGTCTGGGGGGCATGCTTCCCGACATCTAAGGCAGGCTGATCATATAAACGCTGACCAATTAGACTCGTCAGACCTACCACTGCCAAGCCAAAAAGTGTGGCTGACTGGGTACGACGACGGCTGCGATCGCCAAAGTCAGCGGGATTGCGACAGGCTTCCGAGCGTTTGCCCCCCCCAACATCCACTGACTGCTGGACCAAAACTGGCAATGCTCCATCTTGGAGAGAAGCATCACCTTGCTGCTCTGGACCAGAGCGAGAAGCGAGAAGTTCTTCTCCACCAGCCTTGACCTGCCCATTCGCCTCGGCAGGAGCAACTTCACTCAAGCGAGCATTGGAGCCCTGAGGAGAATCGCTAGCACCTCCCTCCTCAGGGCTAGGACTAGCAGATGCACCCTCGATGCCAACACTTCGAGCGAGAAAAAGTCGTTCCAGATTGACTTGGGGCTGAGAATCAGCCGGGGCAAGATTTGCCGAAGCCTTCGCCCATTGCACTGGCGGTGTAGACCATCGGCGAAGCTGGTGCTCGAGTCGTTTCGTCAGCGCTTGAAGCCTCTTCATGGCTAACTAAGCAACAGCAACAACGTGAACATCCAGGGATTGCTGGAATAAACCGGCGCTCAATTGCTCTATTCCAGCATTAAAAATTCGAATGACAGCATTAAGGGTCGAGGCAAACTGATGCCCCACGCCAACCAGGCATAATACCAAAAGAAAAAGAGAGGAGAAGGCAAAAACTGAAGTCATAGCCTGGACCCTAGCAGGGACTCAACGAAGTAACGCGGAAGAGCAGATGCAGAGGATCTAATGCCGTCAGGGTATGTCGTGGGCTGCCCAGCAGCACAGACTAGACCTAGATAATTGAAGTCGCCATGGGTAGGCTACTCTCACAGGATACACCGAGTTTCTCAAAATCGGCTTGGCCCGCCCAAGCGCCATACAAGCGATCGCTCAACTGTAGTATCTCAGGATGAATAGCCCCCAGGGCAGCCTTAGCCATCCAGGGAATCGCCTGAGCTCCATGTTTCGCTCCCCCAAATAAAGCGAGAAGCTGGCAACCTAAGGAGATTCGAGCCAAGTCAGTTGAATGACCCCGAGACTGGCCGATTGACTGTTCAGCGATGTCCTCGTGGAGGCCTTGTTGCCTCAAATGCTGGCCATTGCACCAGCAGCCTAACGTCAACTCCCACTAACTAGGAGCTTGATCCAAGCAATGCTTAATATCTCGGATAAGGGTGTTAAGCCCGCCACATCTCCGCCCAGAACATCTACTTTGAGCAGGCCCTGAGCCAGAGGAAGCTCTTCAGCCTAGCTGTCCGAGCAGAGCAACAGCAGCGGAAAAGCAGTCAGCAAGAACAGTTCAAGCTCTGTCTCGCCCTCCTCTTGCTCAGCAAGCCCTTCCGGTAAGACCGGGCTGCCTGGCCTGCTGCCGCCAAGACCTTCCATTGATACTTCAGCAGCACTTTAGCCGCCGGACCGAGAATAAAGGGGTCATCGGCTGCCACTCGTCCCGACGCTGAAAACAATAAGGTCGGTCCCGATAGGCTCCCCAGAAGGACACCACGGAACCGCTCTTGAAGGCTGGAATTTAT
This sequence comes from uncultured Pseudanabaenaceae cyanobacterium, assembly GCA_938015405.1. Taxonomy (GTDB): domain Bacteria; phylum Cyanobacteriota; class Cyanobacteriia; order PCC-9006; family JAAUQQ01; genus JAAUQQ01. The sequence continues at coordinate 3,227 of CALLPZ010000414.1, read as the reverse complement.
GGTGCGACAGGAAATCGAGGACAGTAGAAAAAATCAGGGTGATGAAGAGCAAATATCACAGAATTTCCTATGACATAACCTCTTCATCACCCTATGCTTCTCTAAGCTAACTCACCACCTGGAAGCAGGCCCATGCTTAGCTAGCTGCGTCCTTAACGCAATTCCACATGCGCAAGGTTGCAGCAGCAGCGTAGTTGCGCTGAGCAGGGGTATTGGGGAAGAAGGAGTTGCCGGTCTCGTTAATGGGGCTGGCAACCTTACAGTAGGCAGACATTTGAGTCACTAACTGTTGGGACCAGTGGCCTTCCAAGTCAGAGAACTGTTGGACAGTGTCAGAGCCAGACAACTGAGCAGGTAGACCACGTTGGGTGCGAGCATACTCTGCAGCGCGGCGCATGACGGCAATCAATTCTGCACGGCTCACAGGCTGAGTGGGCTTAAAGGTGCCGTCCTCTTTGTAGCCTGCAACGATCTGGCGATCGCGAGCATAGGCAATCTTGGCCGCGCTCCAGCGATCCTGAGCCACATCAGGGAAAGGAGAGCCCTGGGCAACACCCACGGGGTCCATGTTGACGTCGGGCAACGCTAGCAGAGATTCCACAACAATGGACACGACCTGTTCACGGGTCAGAGGCTGAGCGGGCTTAAAGGAGCCATCTTCAAAACCACTGATGAATCCTAAAGAGGCAGCTTGCTCAATCTCAGTACGGTAGAGATCATTGGCCACATCGATGAAGCTAACCGCTGGTGCAGGAGCCGGAGTCGGGGCAGGAGCGGGCTCAACCGGAACGGGAGCTGGCGTAGGAGTCGGAACAGGCGCGGGAGTGGGGGTCGGAGCGGGTGTAGGCGCGGGAGCCTGTCCCAAGATGGTGCTCAGGGGCTGGTCATTGGAAATGTAAACATGACCCAGGGTCTTACCCTCGTAGCTACGTTTGGTGAAGCGCCAACCAGGATTGAGGTTGATTTTGGCAAATCCATTGGTATCGCCAAAAGCACGGCCAATCTCAATTTCAGGATTGCGACGGCTCTGGGGACGACCAATCAAAATTAAGTCACCAGCGCGGCGAACCACAGCTAGGCTGTAGTCCAGAGCTAAATCTTGGTTGCCTTCCACACGGATGGAATAGCCATTACCGTCGGTACTACGACCACAAATACCTGAGAAATTGAACTGCAAGAGCAGGGGGTCAATGATGGTCGGGCTGCTGCCCGCTTCATCCCAGCACTGACGCTCATTGCTCTTTTGTTCAATGACCAGAAGTTGATGCTTGTTTCCTCCATCAATGGGAGAAGCCACAGCCACATAGGCACTCTGGTCTTGCTCCGTTTGATCGAAGATTGAAGTGCCTGCATTAGCCCGAGTAGCAGGCAACGTAGATCCCAAAACCCCAGCTAGCAAGGCAGTAGCCGCAGCCAAGGGAAACACCCGACGGAAAATTTGCATGGTCTATCCTTTGCTCGTCAAAAAAGACTCTATAGCAATTCAAAGCGCTTGTAGAGTTGTCTTGAACGCATCATAAGAGAGGGGTTCTCGCCCCTTTGCCAGGTTGCGGCGCAGTTCCTAGATTGTCAGCACTTCCAACCGAAAAACCGCATCTAGGCGGACTGAATAGCCCTGTTGAGCTGTGACAACTGTCAACGCGTCACATCAGGATGAACCAGCCAACAACACCTAGGAAGCACCATCAGAAAATCTTGTGGCGAAGTTTTTGGAGCGGTGGGGGGAGAGCGATCGCGCCTTCAATATGGCCGCAACCAAACAGGCATAGGACAAGACACCTACCACTGCCAACAGCAAAGCACTGTAGCTACCCACCACATTCCAAAGGGCATGGAGTAAAGAAGCGGTTCCATAACCCACTCCCAAAATCAGCCAGCGCCGTTGGGGCACCATCACACTTAGGCCAATGAAATAGCCAAAGTAACCGCTGTAGGCAATATGTCCTGCCACAGACCCCAACAAACGAGGAATGAGCAATTGCAACCCCGCTAGCTGCGCTGCATCCGCACTGCTCCCCAAACTCATCTGCATCATGGAGGGCACATATTGACCCAGGGTTTCCAACAAAGTGAAGCCCACCGCAGAAGCTGCCCCCAACAAAATGCCATCTAAGGGCTCCCAAATGCCGAGGCGATCGCGCCAGGGATGCTCTAGCCATCGAGCCAAGCAGCCTAAAAGAATCAAAGGAAGAACCTTCAATAGCTCCTCCATCAGTCCTGCTCCCACCAACATGCGGCTGAACAACAGAGGCACCGGCAACTGCTCCTCGGCGGAAGGTATTGCCCCAGGTAATAGGTCTCGGAAAAACCAGAGGGCCAGCGTTAGCAGTGGCGTTGAGAGCAGAAGCATCGTCAGCCCCGCTGTGACCATTGGTAGCCACCAAGGTTTGGGCTTACCACAGAGGCGATAAACGAAGTAATAGGCCCCAAAACTGAGATAGCCCGCCAACAAACCGTTGAACCAGCGAGGCTGACCCACCGTGAGAAATAAGGAGACCACTGCGAGCACCGTGACAATGCCTGGAATCAAATAGGCCTTGCGGGTTAAGTCTGCTCCAGTGGAGATCAGTGGGAAAAGTTGACTAATGGTCACGGGTTGTCCCGCGACGGCTCCCTTGGCGCCTGCAGGATGAAGACGGCCTTCGGGTGAGACCTGGTACTCAAAACAGAAGATGGGTCCAGACTGGCCTAACTGAACGCGATCGCCCACTTCCAGGATTTGGCACCCCCAAATGCGATGACCATTCACATAGGTACCATTGGCGCTGCCCAGATCACACAGCTGCCAACGCATCAAGTCATCCTGTCCCTCAGCACCGCCCTCTACGAGGTTTCCTCTCGCTTCCGAGGAGCCTGGGGAAACAGCGCTAGGACCAAATAAACCTTGTGTCGATTGCGCAAACTCAGAAAGGTCCCCCCCATCAGCCCCAGACAAATGCATCCTTTGTCCAGCTTTATCAATCGAGTCCGCCTCTGGAAACTCAGAGCGGTTATCAACGACTGCCGGTACTGCCCTGACAACGGCATGCTCCCGGGAAACCACCGGATAGCGTTCAGAATCAATCACGATGGCAGAGCGAGGATCCCGCCCCAGAACCATGGGCTCCCTCGGCGATAACAAATGCCAACGATCAAACAGTCCCGACGCATCACCCCGGTCCAAGTTTTGTACCGACGCATCCAGACTTTCCCCAGGCCTTCGCCCTCGGGCAAAAGCACCACGCTTT
>CALLPZ010000413.1 GCA_938015405.1 uncultured Pseudanabaenaceae cyanobacterium | reverse complement strand
CCCCGAGCGGGGCTTTTGCCCCGACCGACCTCGTTGGGGTCTCCTTCTCCATCACCATTGCCTCCTTCACTATCGGGATTGGTGACATAACCAGGATTGAACACCTGACGATTATCAAACTTTCCCTGGACATCAACGGGGGCCGAAACCGGGAAGGTGCGCAGCTGATAGCCTGGCAGGCGCGGCAGCATAGCAAAGACGCTCAGGCCTATAGCCGTCACTGCCACCAGCACCATCAGCAATCGTTTCGGAGAAAGGTCTGGAGCAAGCTTGAAGACGTTGAGGCTTTGCTTGCCCGGCTCGGGTTTGATGCCAATGCGGGAGCGGTAGTCGAGGATGAGGACGGGAAGGGCGATCGCCAAAAAGGCCAGCAAAAACGGTCCAAAGGCCAGCGTCTGACTCAGCGTTGCGGAAACGCTAATCAAGATCAGGCCGATCATCATCGAATAGCCCAAATCCTTGCGTCGGGGCAGATCAAAGCTGTGCAGCACTTGCAGCTGAATCAGCAGCTCCACCAACACCAAGCGCGTGTCATTACTGCGGCTCAGCAGATTAATAAAAAAGTAGCCCAGGGCAATCAACATACCGATGGCAATGCCGAACTTGATGCCGATGTTGCGCTTGCGGCGGCGCACATAGCTCAGGCCTGCACCGATGATACTCAAAGGCACCGCCCACCAGATGAGATTGAGGCGATCGGTTACATCTGCTGCGGCAATGTCTGTGGCAATAATGCCAATGGTGACAAGGCCTTGAACCAAGACCCGTAGAGCGATGGACTCCTCTGGGGGAATCTTGGGGATTGCGTTGAGGCGATCGCGCCACTGGGCCATCATGTGCGTTTTGTCCCTAGCCTGTCCGTAAGGTCCCATTCTGAAGGATTAACGAAGGTTTGGGGTAATTCTGGTCACGACATGGCATCGCTATGTCCGTCCATGGCATGTCCGTCCATGCAATGTGCAACCACAGCCCATGGAGATGTTACCCGTCCCAAACGGGCATGGCGATGGTATTGCCCCAGCCGAACAGGGCGATGGTCTGCCCCTACCAGCAACCTTTAATCTTTGGGGCTATTAAATAACTCATACACCTGGCGACAAAAGGTCTTCAGTAAATCCAGCTTCTCTTCAGCGGGACGCTTCTCTCCCCGCACAGGCCAATCTCCCACGGTGGAGAGTCGCCATTGTTCACCGTTGTAGCTAAAGCCCAAAACCTCTAGCCCGATGAGACGCGAGGCCTCGCCTTCCGAGAAGAATCGCATTTGCACCAACATACTGCGACATTCATACTTCGGATTCCAGCCCGGCAGATGAAAACCGATATCAATGGAATCGGGATCCATCATGGAGCGGGTATCGGCATCGTTGGCCCAAGGCTTTAAGTCCGTGCGCACCATGGGGAACTGCGCCTTGAACAACGTGACAACCGAAGCAATCTTGGTGGTGAGTTCTAGGCTCGTGGCCTGCTCCGCTGCATTCACGCTGATGGCTCCGTTTCCGTTGACCTATTCTTGCATTACATTTCTTCATTTCCAAGGTGAATAAACCCGGGAAATAAAGTGAAGCAAAAGTTACAGCAGTGAATGGAAGAAGCAGTATGGGGAAACCCAGGGCAGCGTAGGCGATGAAAAATGCGGCTACCTGGGGATAAAACGACGGTTTACAACGATGCCCAGACGCCACCGACAAGCAGTAGGAGCAAGGCCAAGAGGGCCATGCTGCCACCCCAAGCCAGGAGCGGGGCAAGGTAGATGGCAACGGCGATCGCAAACAGTGCGTTGAGCAAGCAAAGCAGGACGATAGCAAAGGGCAGGATGATCAACAGGAGTTGAAAAATTGTGCCTGCTAAGCGCAGAGCTAGGTTGTATTTCGGGTATTGCGCCATGACTGAAACCAAAAAAGTGTGCCCAATCTCTGGGAAGCAGAGATGAGGCTGGGGGCTGCCGCGAAGACGCGGCTTAGTTGCAGGTTCTGGCAGGGCAATCGTGCGATGGAAGCTTAAGCGATCGCAAGATTGCCTTTCGAGCCAGAATGCAGATGGTAGAGAGGTACTTGCTTAGGACAACCAGAAATTGCTTAGGGTGTAATGGAAGCATCAAAGTTGCCTAGGCTACCTTTACGGTAAAACTGTTGCCGGGAAGTTGGGGAGAAAACGGTTAGATCCGTTATCAACTGTTACTCCAGGTCATGTTACTCCAGGTCAATATGAGGACTTTTTGATAATTTTCTAGCCTACGTATTTAAAATCTCTGGACGACTATTGGGGACTGATTATCACGATGGCTCACAGTTTCTCCTAGGCAAGGCACTAAACCCAAACGTTATGCTGGGGCAAAACTGCATTGCGGGGGCTCCATGATTAAACCGAAGCGCTTTCGCCGCTTGCCTGAATGCGATACCTGTTTGCTGTACACCGGGGATTTGATGCAGCCCTGCCCTATCCATCCCCAAGGTTGCCAGGCAGACAGTTGCCTGGACTATCGCCCTGACGTCACTGCTGAGCTAAATTGGCAGGCATTTTTGGGATTGGATCCCCA
>CALLPZ010000412.1 GCA_938015405.1 uncultured Pseudanabaenaceae cyanobacterium | reverse complement strand
CGTGATTCCCAGGCTCAGACTCAAGTCGCTGCTGCCCTGCTGGAATTTTTTGAACAGACGACGCGCAGCATAGAGAGCTTGTTGGGCAGGACTTTGTTCGCTGGGTAACAGGCCGAAGAGGGCGATCGCGGTTTCCCCCAGGATGTGATTAATCAAGCCCCCTTCCTCAACTACGATTTGGGTGATGACGGGGAGGCTGTTCTGGAATTCAGAGATAGATTCTGGCGTTATGGGGGGCTTTGCCAGAGGGGCTGGCTCGGTTGAGGCTGGGGTGCGACAGCGTTGAATGAGTAATACGGTGACGGACGACGGTGAGGGAGGTCGCTGAGCCTCTAGGGATTGCTGTGCTGGTTCTCGTAGATCTCCGGCTTGTAATGTCCCGGCATCCTGAGGGGGCTCGCATTGTTGCGGTTGCCCCAGCAATTTCTCATATTGATGGCGCAACAAGTTCAGCTCATTGCCCTTTTGCTGGAGCCGCGTAATCCGATCGACTTGGGCACTGGCATCGAGGATGAGGATCCAGCTTTGGCTGGCTTCGCGAAATAAGTGAATATCCACGATGAGGCCCTCCTGGGTTTGCAGGCAGGGTAGGGATTCTCGCTCCTGGGTGAGGGGGAAGAGTCCGTCTAAAAAGAACAGCTGTTGGCCGATGGGAATTCGGGGCTGAAGGTTGGTCAGACCATATTGTTCTAAGGCTCCATCCCAGGACAGTAGCAAGCCCTCTGAGGTCACCTTGAGCAGCACCGGCGATCGCTGTTCCGTTGTGACTGCAACAAACTGCTGGGCAACGCTGGAGGGAAGCTGGAGCATCTAGGCTGCCTCCTGGGACTGGGCTGATGCCCCAGTCATTTGCTGGGCCAAATGGGCAAAGGCATCTTGCACACCTTGATCTTCCTTGGCACTAGATTTGATCATCTTCCAGCCGCGCTGGGCCAGTGCTTCAAGATCCGCTGGGGTGATTTCCCAGCTGGCTTCCAAGTCACACTTGTTGAGCATGACGATGAAAGGCACGGGGCCGATGTGGTCTTCTACCTTCGCCTGGAGCTGAATGGCGATGTCTAGGGTTTCGCGCCGGGTGCCATCCACCACGAGGAGATAGCCTGCCGCGCCCCGTAGGTAGGACATGCGGATGTTTTGGAACTCGTCTTCACCATAGATATCCCACAGCACCATGGTGAGGGGATTCGCCCCGGTCTCGACGACCTTCTTGTCGATTTTGACGCCAATGGTGGTTTGGTACTTGTCCGAATAGATTCCCTTGACGAAGCGGGCCACGAGGCTGGTTTTTCCGGTGGCGAAGGCGCCGACCATGCAGACTTTCTTTTGAATCATGGCGGTTAGGAAGCGGGGGATGGAACGATTTGGAGCTGAGGGGCCTCAATGGTGATCGAGACGCGTCGGGCCGCCGATGGCAGATCCGCAGAGGTGGGACTGCTGCTTACTCCTCGGGCTTGGGTCGCGATGGCCTGGGCCGGAATGCCGGGCTGAACCAGCGCCTGTTCGACCGCAGTGGCCCGGGCCTGACTGAGTTTGTGGTTCTCCTGGTCATTGCCGGTGGGGTCGCTGTAGCCCGCTAGGGTGATGTAAACCGCGAGGTCAATGGCTTGAGCTGTCTGGAGGAATTCGGCGAGGTCTTGTTGCTGGGCTTGGAGGGTCCCCTGCTGGCTTGGCTCAATTTTGGAGCTGCCTGGGAGGAAGAGGATGGAGCGTTGCTCAATGCGGTCTTTTAAGGCCAAGAGTTGTTGCCGATCCTGGGAAATCAAGCCTTCGGTATTCCAATCCTGGAGACCTTCTCCCCTGTGAAGCAGGCGCTGGCTCAGGCTGATCCAAGCTTCCGGTGCAGTGCCGCTAATGTGGAGCACTTGGTTGGCGTCTAGCCTCAGCGTTACGCCATCAGGGGGGGCCAATCGGGTTTGCCAACGCTTGAGCGTGAAGGCTTGATCGAGGGAGAGGTAAGGCTCCCACTGCATTGTGACTTGCTCGGGCTGGAGCTTGGTTTGAGCCAAGAGGGCTTCGGGCGATCGCGCCAGGGGGTCTTGGAGGCCTGAAAGCTTGAACTTGCCGCCTTGGCGCTGCTGTTGAATGACCACTAGGCCAGGCTCCTGCTCCAGTTGGCTGACGTAGTTTTGCCAGCGATGACCGGTTTGAATTTTCAGCCCTAGCCAGGCCCCCAGAAGTAGGGTGAGACAACCCAGGGCCATTAAGAGCTTGGTGGGACGTTGTTTCTCGCCATTGCCCTGGGTTTTGAACTGCGCTTTGAGGCAGTCCTGGAGATAGGTTTGGCTGCTTTTGAAGGGGGCTTGATCGCCTTCAAACCCCTTGAGGGGAGCAGCATAGGCGCGATGAATCTGTTCCAGAGTGGTTTGGAGTTGACCTCGCAACTCCTGGGGAGCCGTGCCGCGAATCACGCAGGCGAGGACGGCTTGGGGGCCAGCCTCAATCCAAATATTCATCTCCCCCACTTCTAGGGTGTCCAGGGAGCCGCCGGACTGGACGTTGAAGGAGTCCTGTACAAAATCTTGGATGGCGGTGAGCATGGCGGAGACCAAGTCTGGATCTTGGCTCTGGGTCTGCTCGGAGACGACTTGCTGTAGTAGGAGACCCGTCTCTTTATGAATCAGGAGCACCTGCTCGACTTGGTAAACCAGGGTTCGGAGTAGAACCACCTCCGCAAAGGATCGCCCGGTGCGTCGGGCTTCCCAGCGCCATTTGAAGCTTTGGGGGGAGAGGCTATGCTCGAGCCCCTGGTTGAGCGATTGCGTCAGATTGCGAATGGCCGCAGCCACGGATTTGCGGGTGGCGGGGCCAATGATGGGAAACAGCGCCTCCGAGAGAATGTTGATGTTGGTCTCAACGGAGGTCTGAATGGCAGTCTCGACGGTGGGGACTGCGGCCTGGGTTAACTGCTTTTGGGATTGAGCATGGCTTTGGGCGATCGCCTCGGCCAAGACCTCACTGACGGCCTGGGCTTCCAGCGCAGGCTGAGCGTCTTGCAAAATCGTCTCTAAGTCCCCCCCGAGCAGGAGGCGTCGGAGTTCAGCCAGCTCATCCGGGTTGGACGTCGCTGGGTTGCGTTTGGCCTCCGGTGGTGAGGCGCCATGGGGGATAGCAGCAGTGTCCATAGACTGTGAAACGGTGACCTGAGTTGACCCCGAATAGGGCAGCGATAAGCGGACGTTTGGTGAGGATGCGAGCAGTAGGCTAGTCGTTGAGGCGCTCGGAGAGCTCCCCAAACAGGCCGGCTAGGCGAGAGTTGTGAGCCCGTTCTTGCTGTTGGCGCCGCTGGGATTCTTGATTGAGATCCCGGAGGAAGCCTTGGGAGGCTTGGTGCAGGGCTTCGGTGAGCTGGCTGGATTGGGCGAGCACCTCTTGCTGGAGGCCTTGGGCTTTTTGGTCGATCTTTTGTTCGAGCTGCACGGTCTTTTGTTGGAGATCGTCGCCCAGGGTTTGGGTCGCAGTTTCGCATCGGGCGATTGCAGCCTTCCGGTCATCTCGCTCGACTTGAATTTGTTGCGTAATCGAGTCAAATCCCTGGTTGATGATGTCTTCTAACCGTTGTAGGCGATCTTCAAACTCCCCTTTAAAGCGAACCAGTTCGGTCTCCAGGTTTTGCAGTTGTTGCTCGCTGCTGCGGGCTTGCTGACCAAACAGGAGTTCGCGGACCTTCTCCAGGTTGTCGTCTTCCCCTTGGGATAAATGACCCGTCTGCGCAGGGGCTGGGTTGGGCTCCGAAGCTGGCAGATCTGGAGAAGAGACAGAGGTGAGGCTCATGGGTAAATGCTCAATCGGGTAGTGATGACGGCCTGACTCCACGCTGTCCCTTGGCTCATAGGCCAGAGCCCTTGGCTGGACATCGGAGGGATTTTTGAAGGCTGCATGTATATCGTTCCCGCAGGACTGAGTCTGGAACCTTCACCCCGGGAGAGTTCCGCATTAATGAGGACGTCTGGCATTCATCCGGGGCTCCAAGGCGTCTGATTTGAGGAACGGTCTTTCGATTGTTTGTGAATATACTTTGGCCTGAGCTGGAGACATTCCCAGGAATTACGGAGGGAGCCAGGCATGAAGCGGGGAGTGAGCTTGAGAGATCGTTTCAAGTGCGGCTTGGCTTTGCTGTTGAGACCACTACCAAAGGATTGCAGCGCCCGTTTGTATGAATCAGCGGCTCTGGTGAGATTCGCTGCTGTGGGCATCGGCCTTGTTGAAACCTGAGTTCGACAAGAGGCAATACATCCTCTCCCCTAGCCCCTCTCCTAAAGGAGCGGGGAACCAATCCAAAGCTGAAAGCCTTGGTTTTGCATCAGGTTCCCTTGCTCCTTCAGGAGTAAGGGCTAGGGAAAGAGGTCGGCTGTTTGGATGTCGAACTCAGGTAGTCTTGGCCTTTTAGCTCGACGCTATCAAACAATAGTTTTTGCGCTGCTCCAGCGAGGGGCGCTGCGCGATCGCACGGTAATCTTCCCCAGGACCTCATCCCCCCGTCGGCCCTTTTTGCTGGAGTTTGAAAAGCCCCTGGTGGAGCTGCAAACTCGAATCAACCAAATCGAGGAGCTGGCTGAAGAAAGCGAGGTGGATGTTACCCCCCAGCTCGAACAACTAGAAACTCGCTATAGTCAGCTGCGCCAGGAAATTTTCACCAATCTGTCTCCGGCCCAGCGCATTCAAGTCGCTCGCCATCCAAAGCGACCCAGCACGCTGGACTATATCCAGACTATTAGTGATGAGTGGATAGAGCTGCACGGCGATCGCGGTGGCTCTGACGATCTCGCCCTGATTGGCGGCATTGCTCGCATTGGTGACCAGAGCTGCGTCATGCTGGGGCATCAGAAAGGTCGCGATACTAAAGACAATGTCGCTCGGAATTTTGGCATGGCCTCGCCCGGTGGCTATCGCAAGGCCATGCGGTTGATGGAGCATGCCAATCGCTTCAATATGCCGATTTTCACGTTCATCG
>CALLPZ010000411.1 GCA_938015405.1 uncultured Pseudanabaenaceae cyanobacterium | reverse complement strand
GAGCAGAGCAGTGTGGCGATCGCCCCATCGATCCAAATACTCCGCCTGAATTTCATCCGCCCGAGGTACCCACCCCCGCTGCCCCGACACAGACAAACAGCCTTCCCAACCCGAAACCATTAGATCAGAGCGATCCAACAGGCAGGGATTAATCATTGCGGTGGGCTCCATCTCCGGCGCATCAGGATAGCGAGCATTTGGACGAGAAGCGACAATAAATAGGCGCTCGCGAATGCCCACTTGGGGCGCAGCAATCCCCACCCCATTGGATTGAATCGTCAGTGCCAAAAGATCATCGATGAACTGCTGCAAGTCTTCGGCTCGCCCATTTGTGGGCCCATCATTCGCCTTTGCAATCACACCTGGGTTCTCAGATGTAAACACAACAGAATGGGCCTGCTGGCGCAGCAATGGATTGCCCTGCTGGAGAATAGAGTCAGTACTAAGCATAGTCAAAGTCTAACGGTGCCATGGATGAATGACAGCGTTTTGCCACCCCCTCCACAGCCACCAGAAGCGAGGCGTTAATATTCAGGCTTTAGGAGCGGCGAGACTGGGGCGCAAATTCAGCAGGCTTCACCGAAAGTCTCACCACCTTGCCGGCTCGGTTCACCTCAATGGCTAATGACTCCCCCACTTCACTTTCCGCAACGCGATCCTGGACATCCTGTGCTGTAACGATTGACTGACCACCCACCTTTTGAATCACATCGCCACTCTTCAGGCCCGCGACTTCAGCCGGAGAGGCTTCTAACACCCGAGCGATCAAAACCCCCTGCTCAATCGTGAGGTCAAACCCAGTGTTAGGAGTCTCACGAAACTGCTCCGCCACTTCAGGAGTCAGGGTAAGCATTTGAATGCCCAGGAAGGGATGTTGCACCCGACCTTTGGTAATCAGCTGGTTCGCCAGGCGCTGAGCTTGGTTAATGGGAATTGAGAACCCAAGGCCCTGGGCATCACCAATAATGGCAGTATTCATGCCCACGACTTCGCCCCGACCATTCAGCAACGGCCCACCGGAGTTGCCTGGGTTAATCGCCGCGTCAGTTTGAATAAATCCAACGCGCTTGTCAGGCACACCCACCTCCAGGCTGCTGCGACCCGTCGCGCTGATGATCCCTACTGTCACCGTGTTATCTAGCCCCAGGGGATTGCCAATGGCGATCGCCCATTCCCCCGGCAACAATTGATCCGAATTGCCAATGGGCACCACAGGCAAAGTCTCTGCATCAATCTTAATGACCGCCACATCTGTCACCGGATCCTGGCCCAACACCTCACCGGAAAAGCTACGGCCATCCTTCAACTTCACCGCCACCTCATCGGCCCCTTCTACCACATGGGCATTGGTGAGAATCAAGCCATCTTCACGAATGATAAAGCCAGAGCCAGAACCCTCCTGCACCCGCTCCGAAGACGGGGGCTCCAGTCCCTGACGGCCAAAGAAATCTCGAAAGAATGGATCTTCCAAGATATCGGGGACGCCACTGCGTACCGTACGAGAGGCATCAATACGCACAACCGCCGGACCCACTCGCTGAACAGCAGTAACAATAAAGTTGCCTTCCGTCGAACCATCAACGGCCTCCAGAATGGGAGAGCGCCCCGCCCCGTTGCCTCGGGCAACCACGCCCTCGTCACCTAGGCCAGGAATCCCAGTCCCCTGGGCAACCGAAGGAGCCTGCTGATTGAGACTCGGGGACTCATCCTCCAAGGTGGAACGAGACATCCAACCTTGGGCAGCGCCCTGGCGAACAAAACGTGCGCCAACCGCAGCAGCGCTGGCACTCAGTAACAATAAAGCCCCCGTTAGCCAAAGCCGCTTGGCTCCACGTTTCTTGGGAGCAGCCGATTGGTACTTATCAGAATCAGTAGAATCGGATGAACGGCTTTCCATAAATGCAGCGATCGCGTCACAAACAATAGCGGTTACGGCTTGCCCCAGATTAGCGTAGGACGACAACCTCCGTAGGCCATCTCGGGACGTTCCCTGCTTCTCACAGCTCCCTCGACCGAATCTGACCTAGCTTAAACAATGTATCCTCAGCCACCCAGGGTAAACCTGGAGACATCCTGATCAGGCTCCAGCCCCCTATTGCTCCCAGCCCCCAGCAAGTACTCCACCTAAGGTGTGAAAGGACACCAGCTCCCCAAGAGGAGACAGTCCGGAACAGGATGATCCCAGAGCTGCGATCCCGGGGCTCAAAATTCCGAGGAAGACATTGGTCTGGGATTTCGATTTAAACATGGAGCAATGATTTTTATCGAATCGTCAAGATTCTATGACTCGGGGATCTTCTAAAATCTTAGGAGCGATAAAGCCATTCACCATGCATGGCTCACATTAATTCTGGCGAGAGCAAATTTAAGACTGCAGTTATCCATCCAGACCTCACAGTAAGAAGACCCTTGAACTAGGGCGCTCCCAACAACTCTCTAATTCCTCAGACAATTCCACTCCTCCCAAGAGCATTCCCTCAAAGAGTCCCCTATCCATTCAGAAGCTGGGCCATCCCCATGGGTCTGGGATGCAAACTTTTCCCAACTTGGATTTTATGAGGAGCAGTATTTCCACGGGGTTGAAACAGCCTCAAAGCCCCAAGAATCGATATCGCATAACATAATTTTTGCGGAAACATGTGATCTAAATCTATGGGATTTTTAGCGCTTTCCCCAAGCTCAAAGAAGCGATATGCTGGGCACTCAGGCGAAGTATCAACCAGATAGGCAATTCCGAGATCTGGCTAGAACGCCCAAAAGGCTTATGTTCTGTCCCTCCGTAAAGCTACGTATATTTCCCGACAACAAGTCTTCGGTTCTCAAAAGTAACCAAGAAGTTTTTAATGTGCGTTCCCAGTCCGGCTTCGGCAGGCAATGAAAGTGATTCGTTCTCCCCAAGAAATTTGGAATTCAGTCTTAGAGCGTCTTCAAGATCAGCTCAGTAGACCAACCTTTGAAACTTGGATCAAAACCGCCAGCGCCGACAAGTTGGAGGGAAATTGTCTCCAAGTTATTACGCCTAATCCTTTTGCCCGCAATTGGCTGCAGAAGTACTATCTGGCGACGATCTCTGATGCGATTTTTGAGACCCAGGGTGAGCGTTTAGATATCAAATTCGTTGTTGCCAGTGCCGATAGCGACATCGCCGACGAGAAAGTGGGCAATGATCTCTGGGCAGCCCCCGCGACAATGCCCACGGCTCCCCCGCCCACCCAAGCAACCTCAGCCTCTCCCCCGCCAGAGCCCATGGCTGGGGATGCAAAGCGCGCTCGCCAAAGTGCCCTCAATGATCGCTACGACTTCTCTCGCTTTGTGGTGGGCTCCAACAGCCGCATGGCCCATGCAGCTTCCCTCGCGGTGGCTGAGTCGCCGGGTCGTGAATTCAACCCATTATTTATCTGCGGCGGTGTTGGACTTGGCAAAACCCATCTGATGCAGGCCATTGGCCACTATCGCCTTCAAATTGATCCCAACTCTCGGATTTTCTACGTTTCCACTGAACAGTTCACCAACGACCTGATTACCGCCATTCGTCGTGATGGTATGCAGGCTTTCCGGGAGCATTACCGGGCTGCAGATGTGCTCTTGGTAGATGATATTCAATTCATTGAAGGTAAGGAATACACCCAGGAAGAGTTTTTCTACACCTTCAACACGCTCCATGAATCGGGTAAGCAGGTCGTCCTTGCTTCGGACCGTCCGCCCAACCAGATTCCTCGTCTCCAGGAACGCCTCTGCTCTCGCTTCTCCATGGGCCTGATTGCCGACATCCAGGCACCGGACCTAGAGACCCGCATGGCCATTCTGCAAAAGAAGGCTGAGTACGAGAATTTGCGCCTGCCTCGGGAGGCGATTGAATATATCGCCACGAACTACACCTCCAATATTCGTGAACTGGAGGGGGCGCTGACCCGTGCTGTGGCCTACATCTCAATTTCCGGGATGCCCATGACCGTGGAGAACATTGCGCCAGTCCTGAACCCACCCAGGGAGCAGGTGGAAGTCTCACCCGAGATTATTCTGGCAACGGTAGCCGAGACCTTTGACGTCAGCATTGATGACTTACTCAGTAGCTCTCGCCGCCGCGAGATTAGCCAGGCTCGCCAAGTTGCCATGTACATGATGCGTCAGCACACGGAGCTTAGCCTACCGAAAATTGGCCAGGCCTTTGGAGGCAAAGACCACACCACGGTGATGTATAGCTGCGAGAAGATCTCCAAGCGCAAGGAAACTGACGTGCAGCTCCAGTCCACCCTGCGCGGTATCGATCAACAATTGTTTAACAACAGCCAGTTGCAGGGCACTCCACCATCCAAACGCTAGGATCCTTTTGTGACGGAGGTTCTACGGTTTAATAGCCCATAACTGCGGCTGCTTCAGAACTACGAAATTCTTCTGATTGGCAGCAGTATCAATATGCCTTTATTGCAATTTCCTGCATTAGTCAAAAATTGAGCTAGAATCCCCAAGAATCAATCTTTCCCTAATAGGATGATGGCACCGTTGGAGGGTGAACTGATGTTGGTGACCAAGTGGACGCAGTCGGTAAAAAGAAATGTAGGAGCTCTAGCCCTATTTGGCCTGGCCAGTAGCCTATTGATTGGGACGCCAAGCCTGGCCCAACAGGCAGCTCCCGAGGCCTCCTCTGCTGACTCTCCCTCGGTCCTCGCTCAGCTCAATGATCCCGGTATCACCGCTGACCAGTATTTGGATCGCGGCCTCAGCTTTGCCAGGGCCGATCGCCTCCCCGAAGCGATCGCCGCCTTCCAAGAAGCCATCCGCATCAACCCCAGCCTCGCACCTGCCCACTACAACCTGGGCCTGGCCTACCGACAAAGCGATCGCCTCCAAGATGCCGCGAACTCCTTCTACGCTGCCACCCAAGTTGACCCCCAGTTTGGCCTGGCCTATGCCAATCTCGGCGCAGTTCTCCTCGAAGGTGGCAACCCCGAGCGCTCCCTAAGCTACCTGGACCAAGGCATTCGTGTTAACCCCAACCTGGGTCTGTTGCATTACAACCGGGGTCAGACCCTGCGGGAACTTAAACGCAACAGCGATGCCCTAGGCGCATTCCAACGGGCCGCCCAGTTCAACCCAGAATCCCCAGAGTCTGCTTTTTACTTAGGGCTGAGTTACCAGGAACAGAACCAGTCCGCTGAGGCGAAGCGTAGCTTTGAGCGAGCGATCACCCTCAACGGCAATTACGCTGAGGCCTTTTACAGTCTAGGTAGCATTCAACTTCAGCAACAGACCTGGCTAGATGCCCTGGAATCATTTAAGAAGTCTGCAGAAGCCAATCGTTCCTATGCCAATGCCTATTACGGTGCCGGCCTTTCCTTTATGGCCTTGGGCAACAACGAAGAAGCAGAGCAAATGTTCACCTATGCGCGGGACTTATTCGAATACCAGAGCAACTCAGCTTGGGTGAATCGTTCCAATGAGTTGATTCGCCAGGTCTCGTCCTAGGTCCTGAGCAATGGCTTAAATCTCACAACCAGTGGGGCTCGAGCTCAGGTCCGAGCCCGCTAGAAGCTTCAACATCTTCCAAAGCCGCACAGCTGCTATCAGCTGTGCGGCTTTTGTCATATCGTTCTGCTCGTCTCACGAAGGTGACTCGCAAATGCTCGAAAACATGAGGGCATTACCATCGCTGGGATTTGTTCAATCAGTAGTCTTGTTGATGAAACGGAGTTGGAATCAGTACCAGGTTGACCGCCCAGAAGACTTCCAGCAACAACGCTCCAATTTTCTGCGAAGCATCCTCCCCTCCTCGCCCTACAGAGGCCAGCCCCAAATTGCTCAGGTATTTATCCGGGGCTCAATGACGAGAGAAACCCACAAAAATACGGACGCTTTTATTTCCAGCGTAATTTTAGACAAGCCTCTAGATAGAAATGGAGATCTAACCAGCCTGACATCACCGACTCACAAGTTCCGGGGAGAACAGCCTCCCTCGCAACAGAGAAACCCATCTCAGTCCAAATCCTGCTCAACCTTTGCTTCGCAATATCCCCTAGAAGCAAGACTCTCTTTCCATCGTATTCCTACGGGCTCTAAATCAGCGATCCCCCAAAGGTGAAACCTAAATCCATCTCCTAAGATCTTAACTAATACTTTTATTGGCCTATCCTCAGCCTCCTATATAGTCAGCTCCCCATCGAGATTCGAAGCGAAATCAAGCTTCAAGAAGATCGATGGCACAAACACTCCGACTGAGTGAGTTCCCCCCACCTCACTCAGGAGCTGACAGTCATTTGACATCGAAGTAACAACCCAGGTTCCATCCTCCACCAGAGTCTCAGTGCTCTCTAGAAAGATGGAAATCTTTCGTAATACCATCGCGAACTTACAAGACTGAATTGCTCATTCACGTGGGCTTTAGCTTGCCGATCAAAAGACTCATCCCCAGTGAAGATGCAACCGACCCTAGAGCCCACTCAGGCAGCCCCTACATCCCTCGAAGATCTCCAAGCTGAAATTGCAGCCATTGATCCAAATCGCTCAGCAATCCCCAGCCTTGAAAGAACAGAGGCAGAAGCCACGAACGAGCTGAGCTTTCAACAACTCGATCAGCAGCGAATGTTGACGAAGGTCGTCGCCAAAATTCGCCAGTCCTTGGATGTAGACACTATTTTCGAGACAACTGTCACGGAAGTCCGCCAGCTGCTGATGGCAGACCGTGTTGCCATTTTCAAATTTTCTCCTGGTCAAGAGGGTGGGCTCTTTATTTCTGAGGATGTCGATCCAGACTACCCTTCAACCCTAGAGGAGGGTCTTGGCGATCGCAGCTTTAGCCAGGACTTTCTCACATGCTGTGAGCAAGGTCAGTACTTCTCGAATGGGGATATCTACATCGACAATCCCCAGGGTTTTCCCCTCTCGATCTTAGAGAAATTTAGGGTCAAAGCCAGCCTCGTCATCCCCCTGTTGCGGGGTGAGAAGCTCTGGGGGTTGATTTGCATCCATCAATGCGATGAACCCAGAGAATGGTTCAGTTTCGAGATTGATTTTATCAAGCAAATTGCCGATCACATTGGTATCTCGCTCTATCACGGGGAGCAACTTAAACAAGCCAAGTTCCAAGTGGAACAGCAGCAGGCTCTAACAGGGGTACTCTCTCGCATTCGAGAAAGCCTAGACCTAGAACCCATTTTTGATACTGCGACCCAGGAAGTTCGGCAATTATTAAAAACAGATCGCGTCGCCATCTTGCGTTTCTTGCCCGACAGTCATTTCAATCATGGCGAGTTTATTGCTGAGGATGTCGATGGGAACTGGAATTCAATCCTCACAGAGCAGATCAAGGATGACGGCTTTTGGGAGAAATATTCTGCAGAAAATGCAGCGGATCAAATCCAAGCCATTGCCGATATTCAGCAAGCTGGCCTAGAGGATAGCCAAGTCGAGGTTCTTCAGCAATTCCAAGTGATGGCACATTTAATTGTGCCACTGGTCAAGGGAGAAGAATTGTGGGGACTCATTTGCATTCACCAATGCAGTCAGCCCCATGCCTGGAAACTCTATGAGATTGAATTTGTCTCTCAGGTCGCAGAACAGCTTGGCGTTGCTCTCCAACAAACTGACTACCTCCAACGGATGCAAGAGCAGTCAGCCCAGGTTGCAACCCATGAACAACTTCGGCAGAGCGCAGAACGCCAACGCAATGTAGCGGCTATCGTTAATCGAATCCGCCAGTCTCTCGAAACGACAACCATTTTTAAAACGTCAACCCAAGAGGTTCGCAAGCTGTTGGGGGCCGATCGCGTTGTGCTATTTCGCTTCAATATCGACTGGGGCAGCAGCTTTGTTGCAGAGTCTGTTGGAGAGGATTGGGGCAGCCTCACAGGTGTCGTCACAACAGTTGAAGATGCCTATGTGAAAGAGACTCAAGGGGGTCTATATGCTCGAAATGAGACCTTAGTGGTTCATGACTTCTCCCAAGCCGAGAATCGCGACTGCCGCTTTGCCTTGCCTGCACAGTATGAGACGAAGGCTTACGCTGTTTCCCCAGTGTTTCAAGGCGATCGCCTCTGGGGCCTGCTAGCAGCTTATCAACATGGCTCGCCTCGCAATTGGCAAGAAGAAGAGGTATACCTGCTCAGCCAAGTCTCAACGCAATTAGGGGTCGCTCTCCAGCAGGCTGAATATTTACAACAACTGCAAGAGCAATCCCAAAAGCTGAACAAGGCTGGAGAACGACAGAGAGCTCTTGCCAAAACGATTGAGCGTATTCGTCGCTCCCTCGATATCGAGGATATTTTTACCACCACCACCCACGAAGTTCGCCAGCTACTTGAAGTCGAGCGAGTTGCCATTTATCGCTTCTACGAAGACTGGAGTGGTGAGTTTGTCGCAGATTCCATTGGGGATGAGCATACGCCTCTGCCGGCTCCCCCCTCCAGCGATACCAACTTGCTGTTGGAAATGGAACTCCTCCAAGCGCAATATCCTCGCAATGAAACGTTTGTCCCCATTCTTCAGGGGGAGAAGCTTTGGGGCCTCCTAGTGGCCTATCAGACATCCCGACCTCGCTATTGGCAAGAAGAGGAAACCAACCTGCTTGCTCAGGTGGGCGTTCAAATGGGTATTGCCCTCCAGCAGGCTGAACTCCTACGGCAAACTCGGGAACAAGCGACAGAGCTGACCCAAGCCATGGAGGAATTGAAGCAGTCCCAGGAGCAGCTCATCCAAGGGGAGAAGATGGCTGGGTTGGGTCAATTGGTGGCTGGCGTTGCCCATGAAATCAATACCCCTCTGGGGGCCATTCAGGCTGCCACAGGCAATATCACCAAAGCACTCCAGGACTCGCTCACCAATCTCCATGAGCTGTGCAATAGCTGCGATGATGTGGCCCGCGATCAATTCTTCGCCCTAATTAACCGTGCGATTCAAAGCCAAGATCGCCTCAGCTCTCGAGAAAAGCGAGCCTTTAAGCGAGAGCTGAGTAAGCAACTCAAGGCCCATGAGATTGGCGATGCCCGAGAAGTGGCCGATCGCCTCATCGACATTGGCATCAACCAAGACATCGACGAATTCTTGGAGCTGCTCCGGCATGAGAAATGCAACTGGCTCTTGAATTTGGCCTACGATCTCACACGCTTACCCAGCAACAACCGCACCATCCAAACCGCAATTGACCGCGCCACCAAGGTCGTCTTTGCCCTCAAGAGCTATGCCCACTACGACAACAGTGGCACCAAGAAAAAGCTCACGGTTACCGAAGGAATTGAAACGGCCCTGGAGCTATATCACAACCAAGTGAAGCAGGGGATTGAGGTAGAAAGAGACTATCAAACCATCCCGGAAATAGAGGGATACCCAGATGAATTAATCCAGGTTTGGACCAACTTTATCCACAATGGCATCCATGCCATGGAGGGCAAAGGCACCTTAACCGTCTCTGTCGCCTCCCAAGACGAAGGAATCATCGTCAAAGTCAGTGACTCTGGCAGTGGCATCCCCCCGGAAGTCCAGACAAAAATGTTTGAAGCCTTTTTCACCACCAAGCCCATGGGAGAAGGCAGCGGCCTCGGCTTACATATCTGCAAAAAGATCATTGATAAACACAATGGCAAGCTATCCGTACAAAGCCAGCCTGGAGAAACCACTTTCTCCGTTTGGCTGCCTCTCACCTTAGGTATATAAGACTAAAAAAACACCACCTTACACTTCATCAAAGAGGATAGATTATGACCCCTGCAATTCTTTGTGTCGATGACGAATCAACAATCTTAGATACCCTCAAAGAGCAGCTAGTACGCCGGTTTGGCAATGAATATGCCTATGAATTGGCCGAAAATGCTGAAGAAGCCTGGGAAGTCATTGAAGAGCTTGATGAGGATGAAGTTCCCGTTGTCGTTGTCGTTTCCGATTGGCTCATGCCTGGAATTAAAGGAGATGAATTTCTCCTCCAGGTTCACAAAAAATTCCCGAAGATGATCAAGATCATGCTGACGGGACAGGCCGATCAAGAAGCGATCGAGCGGGTTCAAAAAGAAGCTGTTCTAGATGCTTATCTACAAAAGCCTTGGACCGAAGAGCAGCTCTCGAATGCAATTGTCTCAGCCTTGGAGTCCCAAGATGGTTAAGGCGGCGATCGTCTGTGTGGATGATGAGGATATGATCCTCGACAGTTTAGCCGAGCAACTCAAACGGCGATTCGGTCAGCAATATTCCATTGAGGTTGCAGGAGATGCCCAAGAAGCCGTGGCCCTTTGCCAAGAGTTGGTGGCTGAAGGCATTGAAATTCCTGTCGTCATTTCGGATCAGGTTATGCCCGGTACCTCCGGAGCAGAACTTCTAATCCAGCTCCACAAAGACTATCCCAAAACTCTCAAAATCTTGCTCACAGGCCAAGCTGCAGCGGAGTCCGTGGGTAAAGTTGTCAACGCCGGGGCGCTCTATCGTTATATCTCTAAGCCCTGGGATGAGACAGATTTTTTGTTAACGGTTCAAGAGGCTTTGCGTCCCCATGAAAAGGATCGCCAGCTTGCTGAGAAGCTCTTCGAACTCAATCAATCCCAGCAGGATTTAC
>CALLPZ010000410.1 GCA_938015405.1 uncultured Pseudanabaenaceae cyanobacterium | reverse complement strand
AACTTCGCAGCCTCAGACGGATTCATACGCAGGGTCCACTGTTTGCCCTTACCATCCCAGCGGAAGCCCGCATCCTTGGCCAACTGCTTTTGCTTGAAGGAAACATCCGCACGCACCAAGACCTTGGGTGTAGCAGCCTGGTCAATCATGCCTGGTAAATCTTCCATGCGATCAAACAGGGAGGCAATCAACTGACAGTCCGTTAACGCCCGGTGGGCGCTGCTCACCCCAAGACCATGGGCTAGGGCTAAGTCAATTAGCTTTTGCCCCGGTCGATGCTGCTGGGGCCAAGTGAATTCATGGCAAGTGCAGAGCCATTGTTGTTCATACAGCGAAGCAAAAATGGGATGGTCCTTGAACCATTTGCGATCGAAGGGGGCATTGTGGGCCACGACATATTCGGCAATCTCCCCCCAGTAGTTAATGGTCCGGCAGAGGTATTCCGCCAGTTCCTCCGGCGTGTCGTTCACCGCCGTGATGGGGATGTTATTGACGAACTGAGCCGGGTTGTCGTCGCGATCGCCAGGAATCAGCGTGCTGATTTGCTGGAGAACACATTGGTGCTCCACGGAATAGAGGATTGCCGCAATTTCGAGAACATGATGTTCTCCAACATCTATACCGCTGGTCTCGGTGTCGAGGATCAGGAGCAAGTGGTCAGGAGCAGTGGCCATGGAGCTCAGCAAGGGAGAGCGATTGCGACGCAAGTTTCCTTCAGAATCGCAATGCCCCTATTTTGAAGGTTCACTGGCGAGACGGAGAGGCAATGCATTGCCTCTTTACACAAATACGCAACAGCCTGGGGAAAGCTTCGAGAAGCGCTAAAGCGTCTCCCGTCCGCTGGGGGCTTGCAAGAGCCTTTCAATATCTGGGCCAGCAGGGATCAGGCCACCGGGATTAAGAGGAAACAAATTGCCGTAGTAGTCCCGCTTCACGGCTGGAATATCGCAGGTGGCAGCGATACCAGGCAGTTGGTAAATGTCGCGCAGATAACCACTGAGATGAGGGTAATCGGCAATGCGGCGGCGATCGCAGCGAAAGATCCCGTGATAGGCCACATCAAATCGCACCAGCGTCGTAAACAGTCGCACATCCGCCAGGGTCAACTGAGCGCCGCAGAGATAACGCCGCGTTGCCAAGGCACTATCAATCTCATCAAGGGCTCCAAATAGCTCGTCAATCACCGCATCGTAGGCTGCCTGGGTTTGGGCAAAACCACAGCGATAGACGCCATTGTTAACCGCCGGGTAAATTTTGGTATTCCACTGCTCAATCTCATCCCGCAAGGCCTCGGGGTAGAGGTCCACCTCGGGGTGCTCAGCGAATTCGTTAAAGGCCTCGTTGAGAATCACAATGATTTCGCTGCTTTCGTTATTGACGATCGCATTCGCCTCCCGATCCCACAGCACTGGCACCGTATTGCGCCCACCATAGTCAGTATGGGCTTGGCGATAGAACTGCGCCATGGATAAACAGGTTGTTCCCACAACCGGATCAAAGGGCTCATCAAAGATCCAGCCACCGGATTCAGGGGATGGTGAGACAACTGTGATAGGAATTGCGGATTCGAGGCCTTTGAGCGATCGCACCACCAACGCCCGATGAGCCCAAGGGCAGCTCATCCCCACCAAGAGCCGGTAGCGATTAGCAGCAGCAGGATACTTCGAACTGGCCTCAGCAGTCACAACATCGCGAAAGGCGCTCTCGGGCCGAACGTAAGCCCCATCCTTACTGCGAGGCGCCATTTGCGACATCATCACATGCCAAACCGTCTCCCAGCCCCAGCGACCCAGCTTGATCACAAGATTTGGCGGCAACGCAGATTTAGTCATTACTGGAGGAGCCCTCAAAGTCATTCGGTCATGGCAGGCAAAGGCATGGACGAAGCCATTGCCGTCCCCTTCAGCCTATTACCAATTTCCGATTCCCTACGACCAGAAATCACCGGCCCAATCACCTGAAATAATAAAGTCATCTTTCGCACACAATCCCATGTCCCTCCCTGTCTCCCTCGCCCAATTAATGGAAGAACTCAGCATCGCCCAGTCTGGCGAAACGCTCTACGTCAACAAAACTGACGGGGAGTTTTGCGTGGTCTCCGAGGAAGACGTCTCACTCCTATGTGACGTGGATGAAAATGTCCTGCCCCCTGCTCAAATCGCCTTCATCGATGGCATTCGCCACATCCTGATTTCTGACGACTGGGTGGACCTACCCAGCAAACAGGGCATGAGCGAAGATCCCGCAACCCTTGAGGCGTTTACCCGAGCCCAGGTCAAGCCACCGGTGCTACAGCAAATGCTCAAGTTGCTTTATTCCAGCAATGGCAGCCAACAATTGCTGGATTTGATGGCGGATCAGGACCTGGATGAGCCTTGGTATCAATATCAAAAGCAGGCTTTCCAAGAGGCCGTGTGCGATCGCCTCAAAACCAACAACATCGCCTATGCCGCTTAACCCACATCGGTCCAGCCTCCCCTAACAGGCAAAAAGCCTGGCGAGAGTCAACCGCCAGGCTTTTGGACAACGTACTGTCCAGACTGAATTTAGCCAACGAAGCTAGACATCTTCAGCAAAGATGTACTTCTTCAGCTCCTCAGGATTGGGCTCAGGGCTATCCAAGCCAAACTGAACTGCTTCTTCAACTAGGGCCGTGATCTTCTTGTCCACGGCTTTCAGCTCTTCCGCCGTGGCATGGCCGTACTCCACCATGAAGCGAGCAAACTTCTTGATCGGATCCCGAGCCAACCAAAACTCTTTCTCTTCCTTGGAGCGCAGCTCGTCAGGATCCGCCAAGGAGTGACCCCGGAAACGGTAAGTCAGAGCTTCAATCAGCGTTGGACCTTCACCAGCACGAGCACGGGCCACCGCCTCTTGGGCCACATGGCGCATAGCCAGAACGTCCATGCCGTCAACTTCAACGCCATGCATCCCGAAGGCCTCGCCCTTCTTATAAATCTCAGGCACCGAGGTAGCACGCTCATGGGCCATGCCAATGGCCCACTTGTTGTTTTCAACAACGTAGAGAATCGGTAGCTTCCATAGCGCCGACATATTCAAACATTCGAAGAACTGGCCGTTGTTCGCTGCACCATCACCAAAGAAGCAGGCTGTCACCTGATCCGACGATTGGTCACCCATTGCTTCACGGCGATACTTGGCGTTAAAAGCTGCGCCCATTGCCACAGGGATGCCCTCAGCAATAAAGGCATAGCCCCCCAGCAGATTGTGCTCCGCCGAGAACATGTGCATTGAGCCGCCCCGGCCCTTACTACAGCCCGTCTCTTTACCAAACAGCTCAGCCATCACATTGCGAGCTGGAACGCCAGCACTCAAGGCATGGACGTGATCGCGGTAGGTACTCGCCACATAGTCATCAGAGCGCATACCGCCTTTGATGATGCCTGTGGAAACAGCCTCTTGACCGTTGTAGAGGTGAACGAAACCAAACATCTTGCCGCGATAATACATCTCGGCACATTTATCTTCGAAGAAACGGCCCAACACCATGTCCTCATAGAGGCGGAGCCCCTCTTCCCGAGTAATGATTGCCTTTGAGGCGTCAAATTCGGGCGCAGTCCGTTCCTGAATCATGAAGCTATCGTCCTATCCTCTCTAACCAAGACCTGTTGACCCCTAGGCGGAAGCAAGTCCGGCCCTAGCCTACCGCAATCCGCTGGACCGTTGTCGCTGTAGAGACAAGAGACTCGGGATATCCTTGGGCCGTCTTAAATCTTAAGACGAGCTGGCCCTGGCGTAAAAGCGTTTCTCCGAATTGTCTTCAATCCCTGTTGCGATGGCGTTCATCTAGGTAACTCCTAGATCAAATGTAGTAAGAGCGGCCTACAGGGTTCAAGGACGAAGCCATCACTGCTCCACAAGGCTCGACCTCGGAGCCTACAGAATATTTACATCAAACTCACAATTCGCTTTGCAGCAGTCTAAGAACATTGCCTGACTGAGACGCAGCAACGTATATAGACCAGCAGTCTCAAAGAGAGACAATGACCAGCGATCGCAGGAAAATTCATAGCCCAACGCGATGTTTTCATCTGAGCAAGCAATTCATGCGAGCCGTCATTGTAATCTTACATACGGAGCTTACTGAATCGCGTTTCGGCATGGCCTAAACTTTGGGTTATGCTTGGGAGATCCTGCCAAAATTCTGCTTGATTTGCTCCTGATTTGGGCGCCCTGTGGCTAATGAATCCACAATGCTTAAGACAGTGAGCGAGTTGAGAGGACTATTGAGCAAGAACCCGGGAACAGCGACTTGTTGTTGATGTCTGAGGACGGTCATCGTGCGTATTCCGCTCGACTACTATCGAATATTGGGACTGCCCACTCAGGCTACGGCGGAGCAGATTCAGCAGGCCCATAAAGATCGAACGATGCAGCTGCCGCGTCGTGAGTATTCTGAACCCGCGATCGCCGCTCGGCGGGAGCTCCTGGATGAGGCATACAGTGTCTTATCAGATGAAGCTGCCCGGGAGCAATACGACCAGGCCTTTCTTCAGCAAACCGCAACCCTCTCCCAGCGTTTTGGGCGTGGCAAAAAAGCAGCGCCTCAGCCTCCCAGCATCACCGTTGAGGATCATCAACTCATTGGTGCGCTGTTGCTCTTGCAAGAACTCGGCGAATATGAGCTGGTGCTGGATCTGGGCAAAACCCACCTCACCAAGATGAAATCTGGCAATCCTGGTGTCGGCGATGCCGAGATGATTGCAGCAGATATATCTTTGACCGTTGCCCTAAGCTATCTAGAGCTGGGCCGCGAACAGTGGCAACAGTCCCATTACGAAGAAGCAGCAGAGGCACTGGAAGCCGGTGAAACCCTGTTGCTCCAAGAAGGTTTATTTGCAGGGGTACGAGGCGAAGTGCGCAGCGATCTATACCGATTACGCCCCTACCGGGTCTTAGAACTGATCTCCCAGCCCACTGAAGCTGCAACTCAGCGGCAAAAGGGCATCCTAATTCTCAATGAGATGCTCCAAGAGCGGGGGGGCATTGATGGTAGCGGCAATGACCAGTCAGGTCTAGATACCGACGATTTTCTCCGCTTTATCCAGCAATTGCGCGACTATCTAACTGTGAACGAACAACAGACGTTGTTCGAGCAGGAAGCTCGTCGTCCCTCCGCTGTGGCCTCCTATCTGGCGGTTTATGCCCTAATGGCCCAGGGCTTCGCGGAGCAGAAGCCTGATCTCGCGCTACGGGCTAAGAAAATTCTCTCGGGTCTCAGTAGTCGCCAGGACGTTCACTTAGAACAGTCAGTTTGTGCGCTCATGCTGGGCCAAACCGAAGAAGCCAACCGCGCTCTGGAGTTTAGCCAAGAGTATGAGCCTCTGGCCTTTATCCGTGAACATTCCCAAGGATCCCCAGACCTCCTCCCTGGCCTATGCCTCTACGCAGAACGTTGGCTCCAGGACGAGGTTTTCCCAAACTTCAGAGACCTAAAAGGGCAAACCACAACCCTGAAAGATTACTTCGCCAATCCTGACGTTCAGAATTACCTAGAATCTCTCCCTGCCGATGCCACAGCCCAGGATTGGCGAAATGCTGGGGTCGAGATGGGCAGTGCTTGGAACGACGATCGCCAAGCCGCTGCAGTGGGTACTGCAACGACTTACACCACCAGTGGCACTGCAACACTGGCAGCCCAGGGGCAATATTCCAGTGAAATGACTGGCGTTGAAAGTAATGGCCATTACGACGGCTATGGTGACGCTGCAGCGACCAATGGCAATGCAGGCGGCCTAGTTGCCGCTGGTGGTGCAGCAATGGCTGGAGGAGCCGCCGTTGCCTATGCCAACCAAGATGCAGCTCAGCACCCCGGCGAAACTCGCCGCCAACGCCGCCGCCGCAGGGTAAAAGGCAGTTCAGCCTCCCGCCGTGGTGCAGCGGCTGGCCCCTTGGGTTCGATCAAAATTGGTCGGCTCCTTATGCTGGCGGGTGTTGGACTTCTCTCTCTGTGGCTAATTTTTGCGCTACTCAGCCAGATTTTCGGCTGGATCAGCGGTCTCGGAAGCGATAGCACAGTCAGCCAGGGTGACGTTCAATCAGCCACCGTCACAAAGCTGGCGAAGAATCAGCCCAGTATTAGCCTGGGAGAGCCCGTGATTGAAGGCTTGACCCCTCCCGAAGCGGCAGGTAGCGTCTCGGCCTCTGGCCCACTGTCTGAGACCGATGCCCAGCAGGTCATCGACCTATGGTTGCGGACCAAGGCTGAGGTATTTGGTGGCAAGCCCAATGCAGAACTTCTCAAAAATGTTCTAACTGGAGACGCCCTAGCCCGCTGGGCTGGAGAGGCACAGCTCTCCGAGCAAGACGGAACGGAAGTTCGCTATCAGCACAAGCTCGCTATCAATGAGGTTAAGTCTGAAGGCCAGACTCCTGATGCAGCCAGTGTCACTGCAACCGTTACAGAACTAGCGAAGTACTACCAGGGCGGTGAGCTGACCCGTAACCGCGAAGATCGGGACCTAAAAGTCCGCTATGACTTGGTTAAGGAAGACAATAGCTGGAAGATCAAGGGCATGAATGTCATCAACTAGGCAATGCTCATTCTGGGGTCGCGATCGCACATCCATGCAGCGTTCAGGTAAACCCCGCTGGGTGATGTCTCTGACTTCGGTTAGAGGCAATGCTTGGTGCATCCAGATTGCCCATCAGCACAGCAGTCAGCAAGCCATCGGTTAACACAAGTTTTCAGATCGTCGAAGTCCTCTATTCATGAGGATTTTAGGCCATTAACACGGCGCTCAATACAGCCCATTTGCCTAGGGACTCACCTGCCATAGCGAGCTTCGTTTAAGAATGGCTGCTAAATGCAACAATCCGTAGCCTGCCAGCCTAGGATTATGAGAGCTGCGCTCTGCCCCTGATCAGGAGTCCTTTTCATGCTGGCTTTTTTACTAGCAATTCTCGTTGGCATTGCTGGCCTGGCACTCATGTCCACGGCCTTTTTCTTTCCAGGTTTGTACCAAAAAAATGACATTATCTGGGGCGGCGTTGCGCTGTTCTATGCCCTGGTGCTGTGGATTTGTGCTCAGCGCATTACTGGCGCAGTTCTACTAGGACAAACAGCGAGCATCGCCTTGACAGGTTGGCTAGGCTGGCAAGCGCTGCTGTTGCGCTGGAGTAAGCTCCCCCCGACGGATCGTTCCACCATTGCTGATGGCAGCAGCATTAAACAAGGCCTCGAAAAACTCAAAAGCACTGATTGGAAAAACAAGCTCCAAAGCAGCTCTCAAAAGCTCAAGGAGCAAGTGGGTGAGTCTGTGAAGGGTGCGGTCAGCGCAACAGAAGGGATCGCCAGCACCACAACCAAGCTTGCCAAAGACGTTGCAGAGAAGACGAGCACTGCAACAGAGGCATCGGTTGAGGCAACCCAGGCGGTGACAGAAGATGCCAAGGCTGCGATTGAAGATGTAGCTGAAACCGTCGCTGAAACTGCTGCTGAAACCGTCGAAAAAGTAAACGCTCCTTCCGAGTCCAAGAAAACTGACCTTTCTCAAACAGCGGCAGCAGGCTTAGGAGCTGTCACCGGAATGTTCGGGAGCTTGCGCGATCGCGTCCAAGGGCGAAAGAACCACGGCAAGAAGTATGTTCGTCCCGATGCGGATAGTGCTGACAGCAGCAGCACCGAAACAACCGACGATGCGGAGTGGGACTCCCCAACTGAGTCAGAAGCACCAGCGGCTGAGGAAGCGATCGCCGACAACACCAATAGCGATGTAACGAACGCAGCGGACGAAGCCCAAGCGGAAAAAAAGGCTCAGGAAGAGGCCGAAGCTAAAGCCCAGGCCGAAGCCAAAGCTAGAGAAGAAGCTAAGGCGAAGGCCGAAGCTGAAGCCAAAGCTCGGGAAGAGGCGAAGGCGAAGGCAGAGGCTGAAGCCAAAGCTCGGGAAGAGGCGAAGGCGAAAGCAGAGGCTGAAGCCAAAGCTCGAGAAGAGGCGAAGGCGAAAGCAGAGGCTGAAGCTGAAGCCAAAGCTCGAGAAGAGGCGAAGGCGAAAGCAGAGGCTGAAGCTGAAGCCAAGGCTAGAGAAGAAGCACAAGCTAAGGCGAAGGCAGAAGCTGAAGCCAAGGCTAGAGAAGAAGCGCAAGCTAAGGCGAAGGCAGAAGCTGAAGCCAAAGCTCGAGAAGAGGCGAAGGCGAAGGCAGAAGCTGAAGCCAGAGCTCGAGAAGAAGCAGAAGCTCAGGCAGAAGAAGAGCAGCCTCAGCCAGAGGAAGAAGCCCAGGCAGAGGAGTCAGAGGCAGAAGCTGAGACTTCCACGCAAGCCATCACGGATGACGCGGAGTCCAACCCTCCGGCTCAATCAGACTCCGACAGCAGCGAGTCCGCAACAGCAGAGGAGGACCCTAACTGGCCCCCTCGAGATGAAAGCGAAGAAAATGACAGCTGGGTCGATGGTCCAGAGCAAGACCAGTAAGACGGCTAAACCAAAGCAACATCTAGAACAAAGAAGGAGTGGGGCGTCGCGCCCCACTCCTTCTTTGTTTTCGGCATAGATCTGTAGCTGCTTGAATGCCAGCTCAGAACTTCACTAATCCGCCCGTTCTGGAACCTGGGCAAGATTCCCCTTCTCTACAACACCCGCCTCAGGCCAAGTCACTGCGGTAATAACCTCCGAACTGCGGCCCTTGCCGCAATCCTGCTCCACAATCTGAGGCATAAGGGGCAGATCAGAGTACAACACCACCGCACTACTACGGCCTTCACGCTTATCAGGCTGAAGGCGGTGATTAACACCCGCCTTCCCCATAAGCTCCAATTTCATCTGAAGGCCATCCCACTCCACAACGACCTTATTCTCACCTTCCCACTCGCCCAGATCCATACACAGTTCACCATCGTAATTGGAGATTACGGGCAGGTGATAACTATAGGCAGGCACCGCTTCCAAACAATCATGAGTGCCAGCAAACTTAGGCTTACAAGACTGCTCGAGTTGGTCGTAGGGAGATGCAGCAGCGGGTGCCAATGTTGCAGCACCGCTCAGCACACCTGATAGCAAGAGAATTGAAGATGCGATCGTAAAGCGGAAAGCAAAGGACATAGGTTGGCAGCATTAAATATTTGGCAGTGAGTGGCAAAAGCTCTCCCACTAAAAGACTTCCCGCGTTTTATATATTTCTAATAAAGCTGATTTTTATAAATTCAAAGCTTTTCCAGAAATATTAAAAACTAGCTTTTACCTACATGGAAAATCTAAAAATCCTAGTTAAAGACACACTTAACCCTAGATTAATTCCGCACAAGAACCAAATTGAGAGGAGGAGCTTCAATCAGCTTTATGACTCCATCAAATAAACAGTCATGGCATATTAATCACGAGGATTTAGTGATGGGCTTTCACAAATTCATACTGACGCAGTTATCTGAGAAAAAGCTGTGAGCGATCGCCCTGTCCCAAACTTTTGCCCTCTGTCACAACATTGGACCCATTTCACGGGCTCCTATGGTGCATCAAACCAGGCTTGAAGCCAATCCCACTTCTATCGGATAATAGAGAGGCTGTGCCACTGTGTCCTGAGGCATTGGATCTCTGACAAGCTCGTTGCCCAACTCCCCCAAGCTAGGGCGCAGCAACCGTGTTACCGTCATCCCAGCAACATCTGCCTGTCCCGAGGTTCGCCCCCAGGCCAGACCTCCGATTCGACTACCGGCTCACCCCCCACAACTACCGTGACAGACGCCCAATCGCCCGCTTCAAAGAACGAGTCCGCCCAATCTCAACCAGCAAAGTCTTACAAAGACACGATTAATCTGCTGAAGACCGACTTCAG
>CALLPZ010000409.1 GCA_938015405.1 uncultured Pseudanabaenaceae cyanobacterium | reverse complement strand
GTTAAAACGGGAGAAACCCTGCGGCTGCGGACGAAGTTCACCGACTTTCCCGGAAAAACGGTCTATCACTGCCACATTCTCGACCACGAGGAGCGAGCCATGATGGGGGTGAATCAAGAACCCCGCTGCAAGCAGACGGGGTATGCAAGAGGAATCCGCTCCTAAAGCTGCGGTTTAGCTTGCAGAATTTTCTTCTGCGCTGCAAGCAGCGGGGAATATGACCCGTTCTAGATTGAAATGGAAGTCTGATGCCCATGAGACAAAGCTTCGACTCAATTGCTGATCAGGTCATAGTCAGCTTAATGAAGTTGAATTCAAGCCTGGTTTGACCCTCCGGTTTACCAGAATTTCATCGGAAAGAGTTGAGTATATCTACGGAATTCTTGACAAGAATATCCGTAGACGGGTTGGTACTTTGCCCCCACCCAATCTCAACTCAGGGACAATTTGATTATGCTCAGCCGCATCGCTGGGAAGCTCACTCAGATACCGGAGCATCGTTATCGCTTGGGGCGCTGGCTAGCATTGACGGGCTGGCTCCTATTGATTGGCTTGCTACTCTACGACCCCATCTCACCGGCCCTGTCTGCTCGCTTCCCAGACTATGCTTCCCTCCATGGCGAGCATGTGTTGACCGACTGTGTGCCCTACCAGTCAAGCTGCATCGATCGTCCCGAGGTTTATTTCCTGGGACCACCCATCTTTTGGGGCCTGGTTGTGCCTCTCTCCGTGGCCACGCTCTTAGTCTTTGGTCACGAGGTGTGGCGGCGCATTTGCCCCCTGAGCTTAATGTCTCAGCTTCCTGCTCTGCTGGGTTGGCAGCGCCGCAATGCGAACTCTGGCAAAGCGCCCCTAGTTTCTCCCCGGTCTTGGCTGGGTCGCAATTACTTTTGGCTTCAGCTGGGGCTGCTGTTCCTAGGCCTCTGTATGCGCCTCTGGCTTATTGATTCGAACCGCGTGGGGTTAGCCGTTTGGCTTTTGCTGACACTGGCCGCCGCCTTGCTGGTGGGAAGTCTTTTCGGCGGCAAGACTTGGTGCAATTACATCTGTCCCATGGCTCCTGTGCAGCGGGTTTACAGCATGCCTGGCGGCATTCTCACCAGTCGGGCTGCCTGGGGCTATTTGCCCCAGTCCATGTGTCGAACAACCGCAGAAGAGATCGTCCAGGAGAAAAGCGCCTGTGTTGGCTGTCAGAAAGGCTGTATTGATATTGATTCTGAGCGCAGCTACTGGGATCAGGTGGATGGCGATCACGAAAAGTTCCTTCGTTACGGCTACCTCGGTCTAATTATCGGATTTTTTGGCTATTACTACCTTTGTGCAGGCAACTGGGAGTACTTTTTCTCCGGACTCTGGATTCAACAAGAAGCCCATATGATGAGTCTTTGGGACCCTGGCTTCTACCTCTGGGGCCATGCGATTCCCATTCCCAAACTGTTCGCCGTGCCCCTCACTCTTGCCAGCGCGATGCTGCTCACCTGGCGGCTAGGCATTAGGGCAGAGCAGCGATATCGCCTTGAGAAGCAACGCCAGGGAGAGCGCTTTTCCCCCAAGGCACTTCAGCATCGCTTCTTTGCCCTGACGACGTTTCTGGCCTTCAATTTATTTTTTATCTTTGCGGGGCGCTCCTGGGTGCTCCTGCTCCCCCCGGCTTTTCAGTACTTTTATCACACGCTGATTGTGCTGGCGAGCGGGATTTGGTTCTATCGAAACTGGCAAAGAACGCCCGAGGGCTACCTGCGAAATAGCACTGCGGGTCGCATCCAACGCGGCTTAGAGAAGTCCTTCCCAGAGCTATTGACCCATACCGAGCTCAACTCCCTCGAAGATCTCAATGCCGATGAGCTGCATGTCTTGTCTAGGGTCTTACCTGTCTTGAACCAAACCCAACGGCAACAGCTTTACCGCGAGATTCTGCTTCAGCTGCATCAATACAATGAGGCGGATGGGGCCTTGGGTCAGCTCTTGGCCCAGGATCTCCAAGCTCAGCTGGGCATCACGGCTGAAGAACATCAGCAAGCGGTGGCGCAGCTCGGATGCGAAGACAATCGCCATCAACGTCGAGCTGCCCTGATGCGGGCGATCGCGGCTCTCTCTCCCAGCAGTCCACCCCAGTCGTTTCCAGCAGAAAGTTAATGCCGAAGTCCAAAAGATAGTCCGCTTTCATCTTGGTTTCATCGGGTCCAGCTAAGTTCAATGAATACTGCCTCTGATTGAAGTACTCCTGAGGCAATAATGGGGGCATCGGGACAAGGTGCCCCTTTTTCTCGGTTCCTTCGGTTCGTTCAGCCCGTCGTTTCAGCCCAATGCCCTCCATGGCAATTCCCTCCTCTCTGCGGCTCTCTGTCGCTGCGATCGCGGCTCTATTCCTGAGCCTGGCCCTACCCGCTGTTGGCAACGCCCATGGTGGTGAGAACCATGGCGAGCGGCATGGCGACAAAGGCGAAGTCCCTGACCCTGAGCGTCCTTCTGAAATAGCTACCCCAGTCCCAACAGAAATTCCAGCCGAGGCCCCCGCTTCACCCCCCCCAAGCTCCCTCGTTAATAGCCCTGGCTCACAAACTAATAGCCTTACTCCAGACTCTCTCTTGCAGCGCAGTCGTCTGAGCGCGGTCGCACTATGGCAAACCCAACCCCTGGAAGGTGGAGAAATTGTTGGTGCTTTAATCTTTAGCGCGCCTTTTGCCTTAACCTTGCTCAAACGGCGCGCTCAAACCAAAACTGCTCTGAGGTAGACCCGTTCCATGAAAGCGATTAGCCCCCTCCGCCTCAGACAACTCCACAAGGCCATGGTCCCGATTATGCTGGTGCCGCTACTGGTCACGCTAATCAGCGGCATTGGTTTCCAAGCTGCCATCGTGGCCGGGAATGGTAGTGAATTTATCTGGTTGATGGAACTCCATCGCGGCAAGTTTGGTCGGCTCAATCTGGAGATGATTTATCCCTTTCTCAATGGTCTAGGTCTCCTGACCTTAGTCATTACCGGGGGATTTATGTGGTGGAGATCGCCCAGTCGCCCTTCCAAAACCCACTAGAACAATCCTTCTCTAGCCATGCGCCGTCGGCAATTCCTCAGTCTCCTCGCAGCCGCCCCTGGCGCAGTCCTGCTATCCCAATGCAGCCCATCGTCAAGGCGCTCGGCCTGGCAACGAGCCAAAAGCGAAAACGGCCTGCTAGAGCTGACCCTCAAAGCGGAGCAGCAATCCGTGCGCCTCGGCAACCAATCGGCTCGTTTGCTGAGTTACAACGGCCAAGTGCCTGGCCCGATTTTGGAAGTGAAAAGGGGCGATCGCGTCAGCCTCACCCTCGACAACCAGCTCAATGCTCCAACCAATCTGCACTACCACGGCCTCCATATCTCCCCTGATATAGACAACGTTTTTTGCGAAGTGGCTGCCGGGGAAAAATACCGCTACGAATTTGAGATTCCTAAAAATCACCCCGCGATTACGGGTTGGTATCACCCCCACTACCATTTGATGACGGCTGAACAGGTCTTTGGTGGTTTAACTGGTCCCATGATTGTTCGAGGGGAGCTAGATAAAATTCCAGAAATCAAACAGGCGAGTGAAGCCCTGTTGCTTCTACAAGACTTTGCTCTTGATCGCCTAAATGAGCCGCTTCAGCCCCATCCCCTCGCCCAGCGCTGGGGCCGTGAAGGTAACCTCCTTCTTGCCAATGGCCAGCAGAACCCTATCGTTGAGCTACCGCAGTACGGTCTACTGCGGCTGCGACTGGTTAATACTTCTGCTTCTCGGATTTATCAGCTTCAGTTGCCAGAGCATCCCTGGTATTTGATCGCAACGGATCGTGGGGCAATCGCAGAACCGACCGAATTAGAGACCCTGCTGATGTCTCCGGGGGAACGGGTTGAATTGCTGATTC
>CALLPZ010000408.1 GCA_938015405.1 uncultured Pseudanabaenaceae cyanobacterium | reverse complement strand
CTAACAGGCTGAGCAGGTTGAGCTAAAGCCTGCTGTAGTGCTTTGGCCATGGCCTTAGGATTACCAGGCGGCACCAGCTTGCCTCGACGTTCCGCTAGCAACTCAGCAGGGCCACTGGGACAATCTGTTGCCACCACAGGGCAACCCAAAGCCATCGCTTCAATTAAGACTGTGGGCAAGCCTTCCCAGCTAGAAGACAACGCCAAAACTTGAGCTCGCTTCAGATAAGCCGCTGGGTTATCGACAAAATCAAGGAAATCTACGCGATCGCGAATCCCTAGCTCCAAGGCCATTTGCTCCAAGGCCACATGATTTCGTCCTCCACCCACCAACATCAACCGGGCGTCGGGCCGTTCAATCGACAGCAAAGAAAAGGCTTGGAGTAACAACCCAAAATTCTTCTGCCGCACAAATCGACCCATACCCATGACCACTGGGGGTCCATCAGACTGGAGCCACTCATGGGGAATTGAATCCTCTGCTTGCTGATACAACGCCTCAGAAAGCACTGGGTTATACAGCACTTCAATATCCTCCCGTGCCAACCGAGCCACTGGCGCAAGATCGGCAGCCACCCCATGGGAAACCGCGACCACTTGATCAGCGAAGGGATAAAGCAAACGCACCAGAATAGGGCTAAACCGAGCCTGCCACTGCTCTACGCAGCGGGCTTCCAAGGTCAGATTGGTATGCTCCGCCACAACGCAGCAAGTGTTACCACCCGCAGCTTTTACAGCCAGGATGGCAATTTCATTCAAGTAGTGCATCGCCGAGAGCAATACCGGAGGCTGAACCCGCCGCAGGTATTGCACCAATGCTCCACAGCGCACCAGTGTCCGAGCAACAGGTCGCTGCCAGTTTAAGGACCAGGAGCCTAGCTGCAAGCTTTCTAGCGGAAACAACTTCAAGGATGGAGGAGCATCCTCGGGCAAGCACTGCCCCGGTGCTGTCGCCAAAATATCCACACGAATACCACGTCGGGATAGACCCAGCGCCAAATTGAGCATGACTCGCTCAGCGCCTCCCCCCGTCAGCGATCGCATTAATAAGGTTACCTGTGGCATCACATCAGCCATAGCTGTAAACATTCGGACAACAGCAAATTCATTTGAGAGTGCGCGTTAAACCGCACAACACCAGGTAAACCACCCACAACCGTCTCGCTCTTACAGTGCCCGTTTAGACCAGGCGACTATCCTAGGGAATTCTGTCCACTGCTCCCGACCCCGCCATTCTCTATGGGGGACGCGGCTCATCTGTTAAAGTCGATCGCGCGCAATATTGCGCCTCCCATGACTTCACAGGCATCGCCCTATCCTTGGCAATGCTCTCTGGGAGTCAGTTCACACCACCCTGGCTGCAATGGAGAGAATCTTAGTAACCGGAGCCGCAGGCTTCATTGGCTATCACCTCAGCCAGCAGCTCTTAGCCGCAGGAAAGGAGGTTATCGGTCTCGATAACCTGAACGACTACTACGATGTTTCTCTCAAGCGCAGCCGCTTGGCAGAATTGCGCAAGCACAAGCATTTTCAGTTCCACCAGTTGGATCTGGGCGATCGCAATGTAATGGAGCAATTTTTTGCTCAAAACAGTTTCAACAAAGTAGCCCACATGGCAGCCCAAGCTGGCGTGCGCTACTCCATCGAAAATCCCCACGCCTACGCCCACAGCAATCTACTGGGTTTTCTCAATATTCTCGAAGGCTGTCGCTACGGCAAAGTCGAACACCTCGTCTACGCATCCTCTAGTTCGATCTACGGCAGCAACAAGGTGATGCCCTTCACCATCGACCAAAGCGTCGATCACCCCGTCAGTCTCTACGCTGCCACCAAGAAATCCAATGAATTGATGGCCCACACCTACAGCCATCTCTATAATCTCCCCACCACCGGCCTACGTTTCTTCACGGTCTACGGCCCCTGGGGACGCCCCGACATGGCTCCCATGCTCTTTGCCAAGGCAATCTTTGCGGGAGACCCTATTAAAGTCTTTAACCAAGGCAATATGCGCCGGGACTTCACCTATGTAGGCGACATTGTCGCAGGCGTAGTCCAAGCCCTAGGCCATCATCCCGAACCACTTCCCCCCGGCAGTGACCTCACCCCTGGCAACAGCACCGTGCCCTATCGGGTCTACAACATCGGCAATGGTAAGCCTGTAGCACTGCTCAGTTTTATTGAAGTTCTGGAAAAAGCCATCGGTCGAGAAGCAAAGAAAGAGTTCATGCCCATGCAACCCGGGGATGTAAAGGAAACCTATGCCGATATCAGTGGCCTGCAAGAGGCGGTAGGCTTTGAGTCCACAACCCCGATTGAAGTGGGAGTCCCAGCCTTCGTTGAATGGTATCGACAATATTACGGCCTTTAGATTGGCCTATGGATGTTCAATGCTGTCCCCTTCTAAGACTCAACAACTCCGCATTGACCCTAGGGCATCCAACAATTGACCTGAAATCTAGCAAGAAGCAGTTTAAGCTGCAACCTGATCCAACTTCAGGCTATCCAAGCCCTGCTCTGCATGCCAACGCACCTCAGCATCCACATCCTTGAGCAGTTGGTTCAAGCGGCTGACCACTTGGTTATCGCGGAGACGAGCCAAGCCGCTCGCAGCAGCAGCACGAACCTCAGCCTTCTTATCCTGGCTAGCCTTCATCAGCTCAGGCATGACCTGGGGAGTAGAAACATTTGCCAAGGCCTTTACCACTGCGGCACGAACATAG
>CALLPZ010000407.1 GCA_938015405.1 uncultured Pseudanabaenaceae cyanobacterium | reverse complement strand
CGCTTGCCTTGGGCTGCCCAAAGCCAAACTGCCCCAGGCGATCGCGCCAGCCCTGGGTGAACTGATGCATAGTGTTGCGACCCACGGCATCAATACTATTGACCAACTCATCTACGAGGCGATCGCGGATAAAGGCGCCCCGCTCCGAGGACAAGAATTCCAAGGTTTGGTCCACCACCACTTCCATGTCGTAGCTTTCATTGCCACTGCGGGCATTGGTCAGCAGGTTCTCCAGACGATTCCAACGGAATTCCCCATCCTTAAAGAGCAAGTCTTGCAAAGAAGCCCGCAATTGGGGAGCTGGATCCGTTAGCAAACGCTTGGAAATATAGGGATAGGCCTTACTCAAAACCTTGAACTCAGGATCCACATTGATGGCGATGCCTTCAAGGGTCACCAGAGAGCGAATGATCAAGGCGTAATAAGCAGGCACTCGGAAGGGATATTCGTACATCAGCGCCGAGAGCTGGTCGGTCATGCTCTTGAAGTTCAACTCCGCGACGCTGCTGCCCAGGGCGTTGTTAAACACCTCGGCCAGAGCAGGGATGATCGGCGTCAGATCAGTGTCGGGGGTGAGAAAGTCGAGCTTGATGTAGTCCTGACCCAATCCTTCGAAGTCGCGGTTGACCAGGTGAACCACAGCTTCAATCAGGCCGTAGCGCTGGTAGGGCTGGATTTCGCTCATCATGCCGAAGTCCAGATAGGCCAGGCGTCCATCGGGCATGGCCAACAGGTTGCCGGGGTGAGGATCGGCGTGGAAGAAACCATGCTCTAGTAGCTGACGTAGGGAGCATTGCACCCCAATCTCGATCAGATGGGTGGGGTCCATGCCCCGAGACTTAATAGCCTCCATATCTGTGAGTTTGTAACCCGTAATCCACTCCATGGTCAGCACGCGGCGACCGGTGTAGTCCCAGTAGATGCTGGGCACATAAATTTCAGGCAGGTAGCTGTAGAGCTCGTTGAAGCGTTCGGCGTTGCGACCCTCCTGGCTGTAGTCCATTTCATCGAAAATGCGCTCACCGAACTCGTCAGCGATCGCCACCAAGTCACTCTTTAGCTTGTCTCCCCGGGTATTCATCAGCCAGGTTGCGATGCCATGGAGGATATAGAGGTCCAGGGTGATGCCCTCAGCCAATCCAGGGCGTTGCACCTTCACGGCAACTGATTCGCCAGTCTTGAGCTTGCCTTTGTAGACCTGGCCCAAAGATGCCGCCGACACCGGCTCAGGCGTCAGTTCTGCATAAATATCTCTGGGATGGGCTCCCAGCTCTTCTTCAATGAAGCGGAAGGCAATCTCGTTGGGAAAAGCTGGCAATTGATCCTGGAGCCGGGTCATTTCTTCGAGATAGACCGGGGGCAGCAGGTCGGGGCGGGTGGAGAGGGCCTGGCCGATTTTGATAAATGCGGGGCCAAGATTGGTCAAGACCTCTCGCATGCGCACGGCCCGTTTGCGCTCATTGCGCTTAATCTTGCCGGTCTGGCGATCCATCAATAGCGCCAAGGCTAGCGTGGTGATCGGCCAAACCACGCCAATGCAGCGCCCCAGGACTTGTAAGAACTTGTTCTTGTAGAAACTGGCAATCACTGCTGGATCGTAGTGACCCAGCAGATCTTCCACGCCATTGATATCGCGTACTTCGGGACGGGGACGAGGGGGAGGAGCGGTTGCTGTCGTAGAGCGTGAAGGTGTCACAGCTTCCCGACCATTGGAACTGGCAATCGAGGGGGTGGAGCGTGTTTCGAGAACCATGTTGGAGAGGTGACGGGAATTGTTAACAATCTTCTTAAGACAGTGTAACAATTTGCATTGATTGCGCCCGATTTTGCCAGATTGTTTCCGCAAATGGATTGAAATATAGGGCTTGCGGAGGGTACAGCTGAGCCTGCTTGGAGGCAAGCAGATTCAGGATGAATGTACTACAGTACGTTTGTGCGACAATACAGAGGTATTATTCTGCTGGTTGGAAAAACTAGGGTTGCAATCTCGTGATGATGAGACTTGCGGTAACCAGTTGAATTGTTCAGGACTATCTACAACCTGAACAATGGTCTGAATCTATGTTTGAGCCCTTTTACTAAGGTTGCTTGAACGCCATTGCGGATGAAATTTCCCTGTCACCCCATGCTGCAACATCTTTGTATTGAGAATTTTGCCCTTGTTGATCACCTAGAACTGGACTTGGGGAGTGGCCTCCATGTGCTCACCGGAGAAACAGGGGCCGGTAAGTCGATTATCTTGGATGCGATTGATGCGGTTTTAGGCGGACGTGTACCGGGGCGAGTGATTCGTACAGGTGAGTCTCGGGCGAGGCTTGAGGCTTCATTTAAACCGGGGGCAGGTGTCACAGCCTGGCTAAAAAGCTTTGAGATTGACCCCCTGGATGATGGTTTGGTGGTTTGTAGCCGGGAAATTGTCTCCAATGGCACAGGCAGTCGCAGTCGCAGCCGTGTGAATGGCGTCTTAGTCAATCGCCAGCAGATGGAGAGTCTGCGGGAGCATTTAGTGGAAATCACTGCCCAGGGGCAAACGGTGCAGCTCTGTCAGGCTGCTCGTCAGCGGGACTGGCTCGATGCCTTTGGTGATGCTGCGTTGGATAAACAGCGCAGCCAAGTCGCAAGGGCTTTTGCTGATTACCAGCAGGCTAAACAAGCCCTAGAACGTCGCCACCAGGCTGAGGGGCAACGGCTTCAACTGCTCGATATGTATGAGTTCCAAGCTAAGGAGCTAGAAGCTGCAGGATTGAATGAGCCTGATGAACTGGAGCTGGCTCAGCTAGACCACCAGCGTTTGGGCCATGCGGTGGAGTTGCAGCAGCAGAGCTTCCAAATCTATGAGCTGCTCTATCAAAACGATAATGGGGGCAACGCCTGTGCCGACCTTTTAGGCGATGCAGAGCAAATTCTCCAAGAGATGATGCGCTTTGACCCCAGCCTTCAGGGTGTGGTGGATTTGGTCAATGAAGCCATGACTCAGGTTCAGGAGGCGGGTAATCAGGTCAACAGCTATGGGGCTGCTCTAGAAACTGACCCGCAAACCCTGGCAGAGCTGGAAACGCGCATTCATGAGCTGAAGCAGATTTGTCGAAAGTATGGGCCGACCCTTGGGGATGCGATCGCCTATCAGCAAAAAATCACTGCTGAGCTTGCGGCCTTCACGGATGAGAACCAGTCCCTCGAAGCCTTGGAAGCGGCTTTGGCTCAAACGGAAGCCAAGCTGGTTCAGCTTTGTACCAAGCTCACCCAACTCCGGAGCAAGGTTGCTGAAAAGCTAGAGGCCCGCCTACTGGCAGAACTTAAGCCCTTGGCGATGGATAAGGTCAAATTCCAGGTTCAAATCTCCCCTGTCGCCCCAACCGCCTATGGTGCCGATGCCATTTGTTTCCTGTTTAGCCCCAACCCTGGTGAGCCACTCCAGCCCTTGAGTGAGACTGCCTCAGGCGGAGAAATGAGTCGCTTTTTACTAGCCCTTAAAGCCTGCTTCTCCCAGGTTGATCCGGTGGGGACTTTGGTCTTTGACGAGATTGATACGGGTGTTTCGGGGAGAGTTTCCCAGGCGATCGCGGACAAGCTCAGCCAGCTGGGCGAAAATCAGCAGGTTCTCTGTGTGACTCACCAGCCCTTGATTGCAGCTTTGGCAGATTGCCACTACCGCGTCAAAAAAGAGCTTTTGGTGGAAGAAGGACGAACGGTGGTGCGGGTGTTGCCCTTGGGCGATCGCGATAGCCGCCGTCAGGAATTGGCAGAGCTCGCAGGGGGTAAATCAGCCCAAGAAGCCATTGCCTTTGCTGAGTCGCTGCTTTCCCAGGCAGAATCCCAGAAGCTGGGACAACCTGGTTTTGTGGCCGTGCTACCGGAGGCAAGCCCAA
This sequence comes from uncultured Pseudanabaenaceae cyanobacterium, assembly GCA_938015405.1. Classification (GTDB taxonomy): domain Bacteria; phylum Cyanobacteriota; class Cyanobacteriia; order PCC-9006; family JAAUQQ01; genus JAAUQQ01. The sequence continues at coordinate 6,365 of CALLPZ010000407.1, read as the reverse complement.
GCAGCACCCTGCCCAAAGCGAGTAATAAAAAGGTGGCGTCCAAAACCACAGCTAAAAAAGTGAAAGCCACGCCAGCCCGTCGTATGCGTAAGCAACGTGTGGCTGCCAGCTAAATGAACGCCAATCTAATAGTTGTGCAGACAAAATAAGACAACAACTTAGGCGTCTAACTTGGGAAGATCGCCTTGTATGACTAAAACAGAGCGATTGGCGCGATGCATGACATAGCTGCTGACGCTGCCCAGCATGAGTTCGGTCAAGCCAGAGCGGCCTCTGCGACCGAGCAAAATCAGCTCGGCTCCCCAGGCCTCTGCGTTTTTGCAAATTAAGAATCCAGGTTCACCTGCGTCATAGGCCAGCTTGGCTTTTACATTGGCTTTGGTGGCGCGCTCTTGGTAAGTCTCGAGCCGCGCTTTGATTTTGCTGAGGTTGATCTGAGTCATTTCTAGATCAATGGCTGAAAAATCATGTTCTGGTGTGCTGCCCAGGCTATTGGAAATATCTTTGTAGAGACTGGGAGCCCATTCCACACAGCTAAATAGCATCAACTCGCTTTCTTCGCGATGGGCTAAGTCAATCGCTTGGATGAAAATGCTTTCTGCACTGTCGCTGTTGTCGAGGGCGACCAGGATTTTGTGAAATGCCATGGTGATGAGGAGATAGAGATTAAGTCGGGATGACAGTCAACGCTCTGGCTGTTGAGGTTTTAGGAGGCTTGCTCTGTTTGGTGGCCAAGCTTGACCCAAACCGTCTTCTTAATGCCATGGGTGAGTCATGAGTGGTGAGGGGATAGCGGGATGCTTAAGCCTTTACTCCTCGGGGGCGTTCCCTAAGGCTTGATTGGGACGGACTCTCGGATTGCGTTGGGCCAAAATTTAGAAAGTTCCTCAGGCTTAGATCCTATCGATATCTTTATCTTCTAGGGCGAGTCTGGGCTTGCGCCCAGATTGTGACTGAATTGTTACGCCTGGAGATATTTTTTTAGAGAGGAGCTCTGATCACATCTCACCCTGAAATTCCTCTTGTTTTCGTGGTTTTCGCTGTATTTCCTCCCGTGGAGAAGACAAAAATGTCAATTTTGTACGTATAAAAACTTACTTTTATGCTTCCTAATTCTCGGGACTTTAGAGAACTTACGGATCTCATCTTTGAAGCTCGTATCAATGTTTAAGCTGGCAGTCCGGACGAATAATTCTCGCTCAGCACAAATTTTTTCATGCTGTGTTGCACTGTGATTTGCCTCACTTTGTTTGCGAGATCTATTGAAGGGACAACGCGAGCGATGAATGTGTGATTAAAACTGTGTGATTGAGAGCGGGAGTTTGAATAATGGTGTCCCTGGAACTGTTCGCCGATAGATCTTCCGTTGGGCAAGCATCTAAGCTGGCGCCCATGGCTGCTGACATGAAGCCGGAGGAGGGTCTAGTCCCTCATTCAAATGTGTTGCAGCTGGGCTCCTTAGGGGCGTTGGTTGTACTGGGTGTCTTGGGGGGAGCTGGCACAGCCCAAGCAGCGGTACGCCGTGGGGCACATTGCCCAGCCGTTAATCAGTTGCAGGTTGCCTTGGGCGATCGCGGCTATGACGTGGGTGCTGTGGATGGTAAGTTCGGCGGACGTACCGAGGCCGCAGTTCGTCGCTTCCAGAAGCAGCAGAAGCTTTCCGCAGATGGCATTGTGGGCCCTGCAACGGCCCGTGCCATGGGATTACCACCAGAGTTTAGTTGCTCATTTGTCGCGGCTAAAGCTGTGCAAGAACCTGTTGTGCCCCAGTCTGGAACGTTTTCTGTGGCCACGAATGGGGGGGCTTTGCGGTTGCGTCGAGCACCTGCAGGTTCGGTGGTGGGAGCGGTCAACAATGGGACTAGCGTCACGGTGATTGAGACGGCTGATGGTTGGGCCAAGCTCCGCTCTGGAGGATGGGTTTCGCGTGCTTGGCTACGGGTGGGAGGTACGGCTCAAGCTCAGCAACCCATCCGTGAGGCTGCTAATCCAACCCCATCGACCTCTGTTGCTTCGGGGCTTTCTACTGAGGCTGTTGCACCAAGACAAACGACAGTGCTCACGGCGATTCCTGGTCAGGTGATTCAATTGCCATCCAAGCAAGAGATTGCTCAAGCTGCGAGCCCCAAACCTGTTGCGGTCCCAGCACCTGCTCCGACTGAGGTTGCAGTCCCAGTTGAGGTTACTGCTGCCCCTCCCCAGGCTGGAAAAATTGCCATTACGCTGCCCCAGGCTCAGCCCATTGTTCAATCTGACCTAAACGCATCAGAGCAGCTCCGGGCAAAATCTATTGCTGGCCAAACGGCTTCGGAAAGTGAGCTACGCAATCAGGAAAATGCAGTGATTGGGACGGTGACGGCTGCTGCCTTATCCTCCTCTCCAGGTTCTACGGCGGTGAAGGCTCCCGAGCCCCGGCTTGTGGATTCCAGCTCTGCGCAGAGTTTGGGCATTCGTACCCAGGAGACGGATTCTCGGGCAGTGCTTGTTGCGGCGGTTTCGGAGCCTGTGGCAGCGCCCCAGGCGATCGCTCCTGAATCGACCACTGCTGAAAAAGCTGCTTTACCCCAGGTTGCTGACTCTGCTCAAGGAGAGACTTCGCTGTCCAGAGTGGTTCCAGACTCTAAGGCTGTGGAGCTAGAGATGACTGAAATCAAGCCTGCAGAGTCTGACTTGGAACCTGAAGTGGTCGCTGTGCGGAGTTCTCAGCAGTATCTTGAGGTTGCAACCTACGGCGATCGCCTCTTGGTTCGCGATGCGCCCAAGGGCCAGGTGATCGGTTCGGTGGCCAATGGCGTTAAGGTCAACACGGTTGATGAAACCGATGGTTGGTATGAGTTAGAAAGTGGTGGCTGGGTTCTGGCTCGCTGGCTACGCCGCTAAGTCTCATTGGTTGTGCGGTATCTCATGGATGCCATCTCTGGGGAGAGTGCTGAGTCTTGGCACTCTCCTTTTGGGTTGCGATAGTTAGCTGCTGGTTCCTTGCAAGACTTGTCTTAGAGCCGATTCATCCATGCCGGGCTGAATCTCAGGGCTATACAGCAGTTGTAAGAGTTGACGATCCAGGGCGCTGTATTGTTGGGTCTTGCTCCAGCCCTGGTAAAAGATGCTGGTGGCATCCCGAAAACTGTCTTGCATTAAGCCCAGGGATTGGGTGAGCTCTTCGCGAATCAGGTGCGATCGCTCCCCTTGGCCAATGTCGGTGGTGGAAATTAGAATCCGTCCCCGTTGAATTTCTCCCTGGTGAGATTCACTGGCAAAGAAGCCGTGATTGACCGGCTGGTAGCTGGCTTCGAAACGGCTAAAATCTCGCTCTGCCACAAAGAATATTTCCAGGTTGGGGTCTTGCTCCACAAAGCCTAGCTCCACGGTTCCCAGTAGGTCGTTAATCTCGGCTACGACCTGTTCTAGGGTTTCAAGATCTTTGACGGTGGGAGAGCCGGTGACCTGGATGCGTAGGTCCTGGACCCATTTGCGAATGTGAGGCCTGCTGATGGTTTGGCCAGCGGGGGAGAACTCGGTGCCGAGGGCGATGGCGAAGAAGTCTGAGATGACGTCTGGGCTGTATTGGCGAATGGGAGAGGCTGCTGTGGCAGACGGGGATGTTGGTCGCTGGCGTAGATCTGGAACGGGAGTCGTGAGCGTTTGGGGGCTTCTTCTGTGGGGAGTTGAGGACTGGGGAGTCTCTGGGGAGGGGGCGATCGCGGCTTCCAGGTGTTGCTGGACTTGGTAACTCAGTGTTTTAAGCTCTGCTGCAACCGCTCGCCGTTGGCGGCGTTTTAGGGGCAGTAATTGGGGGGCATTGGCGAGGCTGACGATTTGCTTGGCACTGTGGCTAGCACCCACGCCGGGCAGTTGGGCGATGCTACGGTCCAGCCAATCCTCAAAATTGGGTCCTAGCTCCAGAGCCCAAGAGCCTTCCGGTATGCCCTGACGATTGGCTTTTTCCAGCAGGGCCGAGCCCAGGATGAAGGATGAGCCTAGGGGGAGCATCAGTAGGACTAGGGCTAGTCCTTGCCAGTGATGCAGCTGTTTCCAGGGGGCGATGATTTCTCGTTTCGAGTTCAACTTTGCCATCGTCGTCTCGCGTTCCATCGCGTTGGCGTTAATGGGCCTAGGCTAGGTTGTCTGCCGGGCTTCCCCCAGGGGCTGAGGAACTGTAATCAGCAGAGGTCTTGGCCCCGTGGCTAGAAAGGAGTAAACCTCAAACACAAATCCCCAGCAGAGCTTGGCCTACCGGGGATTGAGATTATTTGAGGGATTGTTCGGCCCTAGGCGATTGTGCTGAAGATTAGCCTTGGAGCTGAGCTTTTGAGCGGGAGATCGCCGCTCTTACCTGTTCAAAGCCCGTACCACCATAGCTATTGCGTCGAGCCACCACCTGTTCTGGGGTAATCGCTTCGTAGATGTCCTGCTCAAATTTGGGATGGAGTTCCTGCCATTCTGCCAGGGTCAAGTCCTTGAGTAATTTGTTCTGTGCCAGGCTGGTGCGCACGACTTTGCCGACCAGGTTGTAAGCCTCCCGGAAAGGAACGCCTTTACTGGCCAGGTAATCTGCCACATCTGTGGCATTGGAGAAGTCTGAGGCCACAGCTTCTGCCAAGCGCTGGGGCTGGAATTCAATCCCCTCCCGCAGCAGGATCGTCATGGCTTCGAGGCAGCCTGACACCGTATTGACTGTGTCGAACAGTCCTTCTTTATCTTCCTGAAGGTCCTTGTTGTAAGCCAGGGGGATGCCCTTAAGAATCACGAGCATGGCTTGGAGATTGCCAAAGACTCGGCCTGTCTTGCCTCGAACCAGTTCGGGGATATCGGGGTTCTTCTTTTGGGGCATGATGCTGGAGCCCGTGGAGCAGTTGTCCTTGAGGCGGACGAACCGGAATTCCTCCGAAGCCCAGAGGATCATTTCCTCAGACATGCGGCTGAGGTGCACCAAGATGAGGCTGGAGGCCGCTAGGAACTCCACCGCAAAGTCGCGATCGCTCACGGCATCCAAGCTATTGCCGTAAACGCGCTCGAAGCCCAGCAGCTTTGCACTCAGCTGGCGGTCAATGGGAAACGTCGTGCCTGCGAGGGCACCTGCCCCCAAGGGAGAGCAATTAATCCGTTTGAGTGCATCACCCAAGCGCTCATGGTCTCGCTCTGCCATGTCGAAGTAGGCGAGGAGGTGGTGAGCCAAACTTACGGGCTGAGCACGTTGCAGGTGGGTATAGCCCGGAATTAAGGTTTCAACATGCTGCTCTGCAAGGGACAGCAGCACCGCTTGAAAGTCTCGCAGTTGCTGTCGAATTTGCCCCACCTGGTCCCGCAGGTAGAGGCGAATATCGGTGCCCACTTGGTCATTGCGGGAGCGAGCCGTGTGTAGTTTCTTGCCCGTGTCGCCCAGTAATTCCGTTAGACGGTGCTCCACGGCAAAGTGGACATCCTCATCATCCACCGTAGGCTGAAGCTTGCCCTCCCGATATTCCTGGCGTATCTGCTCCAAGCCCTGGACGAGTTGTGCCGCCTCTTCATCAGAAATGATGCCCGTGCTGGCAAGCATCTTGGCATGGGCTTGGGAGCCCGTGATGTCGTATTCAATCAGGGCAATGTCAAAGCCAATGCTGGCATTGAAACGGGCGATCGCGGGATGGAGTGAAGACTCAAACCGCTGACTCCAGGTTTTCTGGGAGCCAGCAGCAGCTCCTGTTGCGGTGGATTCGGAATCGGGAGATTGGGACATTAACCGTAGGACGTAAGGCCTTTAAAGATATAGCCAATCACAAAACCGATCAGCATGGCCCAAATCTGACCCGACTCAACAAAACGACTGAAGGCACCATTCATGTCACCCAGGATGTCTTGGTCAAATTGCTGAGCCAATATTGTTGCGTGGGTCGCGCCGTGGTTGAGGGCTTCGAGGGCGGTGCTACCGTCGTTGAGCACCATGAGGGAAAGGTCTAGATGTTCAATCATTCGAGTCATTCTCCCCCTAGCACTTCTAGGGATAGGCTAAACGCTGCGATTGTACTATGGGGTTTGAAAATTCAAACGCTGGCCAGGGGAAAATGATAGAACCTCCCTGGCTCAGATTCGCCAGGGATGAGCTTGGTCGTTACTGACGTTTGCCGACTTGACTCCGCTCTTGGGACCTGCGTCCAAGACTGCCAAATCCAAAGTTGAGATGCGTCTAGTGAGGCAGTTTGGACTTGAGCACCACTAGTGTCATGTCATCGTTATTGCGCTTCTTGGGGCTAATGAACTGCTGAACCCGATCAAATAGCGTATCGAGGATGCGTTGGGGGTCGTCGTAGCGCTGGCAAGCCCATTGGATTGTGCGAATGAGATTGTCCTCGTCAAAGCGATCGCCATTGGCTGCAACGGCATCT
>CALLPZ010000406.1 GCA_938015405.1 uncultured Pseudanabaenaceae cyanobacterium | reverse complement strand
TTCGGTCGCGTGATTGAAGATCTGGACTGGCGGATTGAAGGGGCTGGCGACTTCAATGGCGATGGTCAAGCCGATGTGTTTATGCGGCACTACCGCACAGGGGATAATTTGATGTGGTTGATGAACAACGGGACAATTGCCCAGGAGGTTCTGGTCACTAGCATTGCTGATACAGCTTGGCGAGCGATGGTCTAACTGAATGGAGATTGCTCTGAATGGGCACAGGATAGATGCCTATGCCCATTAAACTTCTTGCGCGAATGCTCAAACCGCCCCCCAGCCCCTTACCCTCAAACTTGGGGGAAGGGGAGCCTCAAAGTCCCTCTCCCACGCTTGGGAGAGGGACTTTGGGAGAGGGTCGGGATTGATGCAAGAGGCCCATTCACAAGTGGAGTAGATGGCAGCAACGCCTACTCCCTGCATCTCCTATAGTTGCATCAACATAATTCTGACTGGCCTAGGCCCCTTAAAAGACCAACTGGCTATTGCCATCAGGTGTGTTGGCAATCAGAGTCTCGCTAGCAATGGTATTTTGATCTGCCATGGACCAGAGCAATCCTTGCCCCGTGGTTCGCTGCCGTAGCATCACATCCACAGTGCCATTGCGATCAAAATCCCTGGCCCCTTCGATGTGCCATTGGGAATCTGCAACGTCGCGGCCAAAGCTAGATTCCCGCAGGATGGTGCCACCATCCATTTCCCAAAGTATGTGTTGCCCGGAGCGGCCATTGCGCAGCAACAGGTCCGTTTGCCCATCCCCATCAAAATCCGCAGTGGCGGCAATCTTCCAGTTGTTGTCTCCAAAACTGCGGCCTATGATTCCCTCGGCTTGAATCGCGCCGTTGCCATCCATGTACCAGGCTACGATTTGGTCTGCGGCTTCGTTACGCAGCAGAATATCGACTTTCCCATCATTGTTAAAGTCGCCGGTCCCGGAAATCTCCCAGGCTGGGTCTTCCACCGTGCGGCCGATGATAGCTTCCGATTGGATACTGCCACCGCCAGGGGCCATATACCAAACCAAGTTGAGGCCTGCTGCAAAATTGCGTAGAAGAACATCGTCTTGACCATCACCGTTAAGGTCACCTGTGGTTTGAAGCTGCCAGATGCGATCGCTAATGGTGCGGTTGATGGGAGTGAGGGTGATGCCAGAAGAATCAAGGGACAAAGTAGAGATGCGACCGGTGACTTGATTCCAAACGAGTGAACTGGAATTGCCCGTGACGGTGAGGCCACTGGCGGTTAGCGCGCTGGTGGGGACAAAGAGCGCTTGATCATCCCGCAGGTTGTCCAGGGCATTGATTCCAGCTTGGGCCGCAACGTTGCGGGTAAAGGTGACATTCGTGAGTGCGATTGTGGGTAATGCTGCGGAGGCTCCGCTACTGCCATCCAACTGATGCAGGGCAAAGATGCCCCCGCCTAACCCCTGACCTGCTGAGGCTGTGGGCTCATTGCTGGCTCCGGCTCCGCCCTGGGCCAGATTCTGGTCAAACAGGCTATTGCTAATGATTAAGGAACCGGTGCGGATGAAAATGCCGCCGCCCAAGCCGGCTCCTCCGCCACCGCCACCGGTACTCCCATTGGATGAGGGTGAGAAAACGCTGCTGCTTCCATTACCGCCGCCAAAACCGCCTGTTCCGCCGTTGCCGCCATTGGTGCTGAACACCAAACCGCCGCCACCGCCACCGCCGCCAAAGCCACCATTTCCACCGTTGCCGCCATTTCCCAACCCAGTGCGGCTGCCACTGCCACTGCCCCCATTGCCACCGCCGCCGCCAAATCCGCCACTGCCGCCGTTACCGCCAGTGCTGTTAACGCCAGAAGCTCCGCCATTGCCGCCGCCGCCGCCAAAACCACCGCTACCCCCGACTCCGCCAGTGCCACTTCCGACCCCAGCGACAGTACCGGTGCCACTACCCAGATAGGTGGCACCACTGCCTCCGAGGCCACCATTACCGCCGATTCCACCATCGCTGCCGTCACTGCCATCAGCTTCATTTTCAGTGGCGATGCCGTCAGTGCCGTTACTGCCATCGGCATTGGCATCACGGATAATGCCGCCGATGCCGCCGCCAGTCGCATTGCTGCCGCCATCGCCCCCGATCGCCTGGCTTGCAGAGATTATGGAATTACTCAGGCTGACGTCACCATCAAAGACAAATAGCGCTCCCCCCATACCGGCTCCGCCACCGCCACCGGCTTCTCCCTGGGCAAGGCCTTCAGTCAGCGTCAGGTTATCTAGAACAACTGCGCCACCTTGAACCCAAAAGATGCGCCGCTCCTGATTACCGCTGATACTAAAGTCCAGTCCACCGGGATTGACCCCGCTGATGCTGATGCTGTCATTTGGATCGTCGTTGAGTTGGGGTAGGTCACCCGTTAAAACAATGTTGCCAGTGAGCTGAATCTGATCGGCTTCTGGGCTGAGATTCGCACTGTTAATAGCATCAGTTAAGGCTTGAGCAGAGCCAACGGTATAGACAGCCATTTAAATTTTAATCGGTGAATTTTGACAAATACTTGATCCCATTACCTCGCTCTACCAGTGCTCAAGGCGATATTCCTTAAGCCAAGACTGGATCGTGCTAGTCGGCATTATGATTCGCAGAAGCTCACTCCCTGCTGTTCTTATGGCCCATGGACCAAAGCAATCCTTGTCCCGTTCCTGGATGGCCCATAAATTCAGGTCAATCGTTACGTTCTTCTCTAGGTCGTGAGTGCCTTCGATATGCCACTCGGCATCGATGATGGGATATCCCCTATTTGCAATAGACCTACGAATCAGAATCTGCCCCCATCCCCCGAGCCCTTTCCCACAATTCTGGGGGAAGGGGAGGTTTCACAGTCCCTCTCCCTAAATCCCTCTCTCAATGTTGGGTGGGAGAGGGATTTAGGGAGCGGGCCAGAGATTCATGCAAGAAATCTAATAGAAAGCGGCTGAGCCTCAGGACGAATCCCGAACTCAGCCGCTTTGGCGTCAGATTGTGCAACAAATGCTGTTCAAGCCTTCTGGTTGGCTCAAAACATCAGCAAAGTGAATTAAGCCGCTTTTTGCTTAATCGCATAGTGCTGGGTTGGTGCAGCATAGCCTGCCTCACTGCCCATTTCGCTGATGAGCTTATTGGTGTCGAAGTAAACCTGCCAATAGTTATCGTTATTGCAGTAGGGGCGTACAGCTAACACCGTTCCGGCTAGGTTGAATTCCAGAATCTCCACATCTGGCGCAGGTTCAGAGATCACGTTAGGAATTGCGCTCAGCTTGCTCTTCAGGCGAGCGATCGCATCCTGAGGATTCACATCATGGTTAATTTGAGCGACCAAATCAACGCGGCGGAAAGGATTCGCCGTAAAGTTCTGAATCGTATCGGAGAAAATGGTGTTGTTGGCAACCAGAGTTCTCACATTATCGGGGGTATTGATAGCCGTCACAAACAGTCCGATTTCCTCAACTGTCCCCGTGACTCCACCAGCCGTTATGAAATCGCCGACCGCAAAAGGACGGAAGATCACCAAAAAGATTCCGGCTGCAAAGTGAGCTAGCAAGCCACTCCAGGCCGCACCAATGGCAACACCACCGGCTGCTAATAGCGCTGCAAAGGAGGTGGTCTCGACCCCAAAGAAGCCTAGAATCGCAACGACTAAAATCAGATTGAGCAGTACCCCAAGGATCGACTTGATGTAGACCAACAGCGTCGGATCTAGGGTGGTGCGTTTAAAGCTGTTGGATACCAGGCCCATCGCAAATTTGATCAGCCATCTGCCCACCAGCCAGATGACGATTGCTCCCAAAACCTTGAGCCCGACGGATACAAGAATCGTCGATGCATTCGTGAGTAGTTGATTAAAGTCCATTAAATTTCCACTAGCATTCTAAGGGAACGTAAACAGGGACGCTGTAGATGCATCATCCTTTCACTTAGACAATTAATGTTATTTATTTGTCTTTTGAATCGGCAATATCGCTGATTTTTCGCTTACCGTAGAAACGACAGGTTTAACCGGGATTAAGCGTTAGATTACGGAGGCCTACGCCAATTTATGGCTAGGGCAAATCCCTTGCCTCCCTGTCAATGAGGCGAAACGTTTTCATCAGAGTCATGGAGCTTTGACCTTCTCGCTTGTGAACCCTTCAAAAGGTCTTCCAGGACTGGTGGATGTGACGTTTCCCATTCAGGGCTTCTAAGCCGGTGTAAATTCAGACAAATTGGCATGGCACTCATCCAACACCTCAAATAAGGTTGCCAGATGGGTCACCGCCGTAAAGGGATTGACCAACACCACCTTGAGCCAGCGCTGCCCTTGATAAAGCGGTAAGGAGACAAAACAGTCGGCCTGCTGTAGAAGATGGTCTTGTAACTTGGAGTTCCATTGGTCCCATTGTTCAGTGGGTAAAAGCTCCGGCTCACTGCGAAAACAAATGATGTTCATGTCTGGCTTAGTGGCAAGCTTGAGATAGGGGCGCTGCTGGATAGAGGTCAGAAAGACCTGGGCGATCGCAAAGTTCTGCTCAATCATTGCGGCACAGCCTGCCTTGCCCAGATGCTGCAATGTCATCCACAGCTTGAGTACATCACCATGGCGGGTGCCTTGGAGGCTCACTTCTCCGAGGTTCATCGCATCGTCCTCATTGCCCATGTAAGGCGCGCCCACTCTAAAGTTGCGCTGCCAACCTTTCGCATCGCGGAAGAGTGTCATCGCGCAGGTTTTCGCGACATAGAGCCATTTCTGAGGATTGAAAGTGATGGAGTCTGCCTGCTCAATGCCTTGGAGTAAATGCTGATGCTGTGGGGAGAAGGCCAGGGCTCCGCCGTAGGAGGCATCGACGTGGAACCAGAGATTATGCTTCTGGGCGATAGCTGCCATTTCTTCAATGGGGTCGATGGTTCCGGTCACAGTGGTCCCAGCGGTGGCAACGACTGCAAAGGGAGCTTGGCCCGCTTGTTTGGCCTGGGCGATCGCGACTTGCAAGGCACCACAGTCCAGCTTGCCTCGGTCATCCGTTGTAACACCAATTGTTGCTTCACTGCCCAATCCCAAAACCATTGCTGCTTTCTGGAATGAAGTATGGGCAGCCGCAGACGTAAAAAAGACAGGTGGCTTCGGGAGACCAGCCAGCCCTTTTTCTCGGATCGGAAAGTGGATGTTGCGGGCCACTGCGATCGCCTGCAAGTTTCCCAAACTCCCCCCACTGACTAAAACGCCCCCGGCAGTTTCCGGCAGGCCAAACATGGCTGCAATCTCCTTCAGCAGCAGTGGCTCTAATCGCGACAGCACGGGCGACATCTCGACGCTGAGCATGTTGTTGTTCATTGCTCCGGCTACGAGATCTCCCAGTATGGAGGCGGTGCTCGGAATACTGTCCATATGGCCGATGTAGCCGGGGTGGGCGGCGTTCATAGACTGCTGGATAATACTTTTAAGTTGAGCTAGCAACTCAGCTTCAGGAATGCCTTCGTTGGGGATGTTGTGGCTAGGAAGTCGGGTGAGCTGAGGTAAGGGCGATCGCTCTGCTGCTGTGCCCATTTCACCCAGGAGTAAATCGACGACTTGCTGAACCAGCTGGGCGACATCGGCTTGATTCTTGCCTTGGGGATGAATGAATGCGGTGTTAGGTAGGCCGGATTGTTGCAAGTCCATGGACCGCCTCTAAATACGAAAGCTGCGGACCTGTGCCAGATGGCAAGTCCACAGCTGTTGATCTTAGCGGGCGGGAGAGATTGAACCCAGGGACAGCTCGGCCTGTTTGGGAGGGCTACAATTTTGTGAGACCCAAGCGTTGCTAGATCCGAGAGTTGCTAGACCCGAGCGTTGCTAAATCCGAGATAGTCCTTCCCGAGGGGAGGCTGCCAGTAGGGCTT
>CALLPZ010000405.1 GCA_938015405.1 uncultured Pseudanabaenaceae cyanobacterium | reverse complement strand
TGGAGTTCGGCGTCAGTGGCATAGCGCCCCTCCGCGTCGCGCACTAGGGCTTGGATTTGACTCAGCATGGACTATTTCGGGTGAATTGCTTGAAGTATAGCCTGGCGAGAGAATAAAGCATCTGGTGATTCTTTATACCTTCTCTCTTGGCTGAGAGCTTATAAGGAGCAGGGCTTGGATTCAAGATTCCCAGTTGAGTGGGAAAGCAGCCTCGCCAATGTACTGATTCCCCTCTTCATTATTTACCTGACTCCTTCGTCTTGCTCCTTATTGCGCAACCCCTGTTTTGAGCTCGCGGAAGGGATCGGTGCCGCCCAGCCAGTTGAAGTCACTGAGGCGCAAGGTTACAGAACCCAGCTCCAGAACGGGGTTGTAGCGGAATTCGACACCATAGGCCCGGCGGCTATATTCCAGGAGGTAGTCCGTACTAAATCTCTCCCCGGTTTGGAGGTTGAGACTGGATTGCAAGCCAATGCGGATGGGACCGTAGAGCTGTTGACGAGCGCCAAAGGAGAGAACGCGGGTATCTTCAATGCGATCGAAGGTAAAGGGAGATTCGTCACCACGGAGAGCCTGACTATAGGAGAGGTTCCAGCTGGTGTAATCGAGCCATTTCTTGGAGAAGTTTCCGACTTGCCCAGCAAAGCCGAGGGTGGTCGTGATGGAATCTTGGGTATCGCCATTGCTATAGCCGCTATAGAGGCCAGTGATGCCTACCGAAAAGTCAGCATAGGGAGTCACGGGAACCGGGCTATATCGCAGACCTTCCTCTGCGGTGGCCGGTAGCGTCTTGCCACGCCAAAGCGGGAAACCGCGACTTGCGGAAGCTCCCACTTGATAGCGAGTGAGACTGACGCGGTCATTGTCGCGAATGGGGTCAAGTAGAGACAGGCGGTCCGTTTCGGAGATGATTTGCTGGATTCCGCCTTGGTAGTTGACGACGATGCCACTGTTACCCAAGGAGATATTGGGAGAACGCACAACGACGCCGTAGTTCTGTTGAACAGTACGGAAGCCGAGGGAGCCGTTGTAGACCCGGGTGCGATAGCCGTAGTTGAGATCGAGAATATGACCGCGGGGCAGGGCCTGGGCCAGATTTACTTTTGCACGGGTGTTATCAGCGAGGTCGTCTAGCTTGCCACTGGTGAAGGTCGCAGATGCATCCAGAGTGGTGTTAGGCGTGAGGGTGGCGGCGAGACCTGCCTCAAGTCCAAAGTTGCCAGGATCTAAGAACCCATCTCCTTCGCCGAAGACTGCGCGTTGCAGAAAATATTGAGGGGTGATGTTAAAGCGGACTTTTTCAGTGGAAATCGGCTCAAAGCTGCGTTCAAAGAACAAGCCTCCACGGTCCTCACTATCAAAGCCAAAGGTGACTAGTCCATCGTCTCGGGGACGACGATCTAGCAAAAGTCGGCGCTTGAAGGTGGGAATGGATACTTTGTTTTCAAAGACGTAGCGGGGCTTCGTTGCCAGAATCTCATCCACGAGGGGGCTTACGGAACGCACCTCGATTTTTTGGGCTCGCAGCTCAAACTGGGGTGGTGAGAAGGGGTCGTTGGTGAGGCGGACGTTGTTGGCATCGAAGCCACCTGGCACTAGGGCCAGATCATCGCTCTCAAATCGCCAGCGGTTGATCGTGCCTTCCTGGCGGAAGGCGCTGATGCTGATGGGAATTTGGATCGTATCCGCGGGACTACTGGCATCATTGGCGTCCTCCACACGGGGGCCAAAGTTTGTGCCAAAGCCCGTTGTGATTGTGATTTGCCCTGGATTGGAAACGCCGGTAATGGGTTGGGCTTGGGTGACGCGATCGCTGTCGGGAGGAGCCAGGGCTGGGACACCAGGGCCTGGCGGGAGTAAATCGGTGCCGCTGGAAGGTGTGTAGACTTCGCCGGATGCCTGAGTGACGCGGCCGCTGTCCTGGGTGATGTTGTATTCAATGCGTTCTCCCCGCAGGCGCTGTTGTCCGCGAACGAAGGCGGCATTGCCATCGGCGACAACGACCCGACTGAGCAGATTGATCTGGAGGCGATCGGCACTGATGACGCCATTTTGGATGCGCATGAGTACATTGCCCTCAGCGCTGACGACTTGACGTTGTTGGTCAAAGTTCTGGTTATCGGCTTCGAGCTCGATGATGCCGGTTAAATCCGGTGATGATGAGGCTGCTTCGGGGTCTGTAAATTCTGGGTCCGTGGATTCTGGGGCAGCGTCCTGGCTTGGCGCTTCGCCCTGGCTGGACTCCTCGGTAGGCGTTGTTGCTTGATCGATGACGTCTTCTACCCCATCAATCAACTTGTCTGGTTGCCCTGGAGCGATGGGAATGACGCTTTGTTCTCGGATGGGTAAGGCGTCAAAGTCGATCAAGGGCTCGGTAATGCTCGGTGATGAGAAAACCGGTATCTCTGTATAGGTCGTGGGGAGATTTGTTTCTGAAGCGGGTGAGCTGGGCTCCTCAGATTCCAGCAGGGGAGCAAGCTCTTCTGCCTGGGTCGGACGATTGAGCTCGGTGGGATTCGCGAGATTTTCTGGACTGACGCCTTCTACCTTTTGAGCGACCAGTGGATGAGGAGAAATTCCAACGGGAGTCGTCCAATCCACTGTCCAGGATGTAGTGGTTCCAGGCTCAGACGTCTCTGTCACTGAGCTGTCTGCTGCATCAGTGCTTGAGGATGGGGAGGAAGATGTCGCTCTTCCTTGCAAAGCTTGCCTTGCAATTGCCTCACCATCCATCCAGGTGGTTCGTAATTCAGGTGCGGGCTGAGGAGGAAGGACAGGATATGCCATGGAGACAGAAAAGTCTTAGAGACCGAAAGGGATACCGCTAGGGAGAAAAGCTAAATCCGTTTCAACCGAATATATTGCATTGCTCCCATGGGAAGGGTGATCGACCGGGGCGCGGCATACTTGCGGAGAATATTCATAAAAAAAGGTGGATGCCAGGGCATCCACCAATTGAGAACATAACGAACAAATGCTTTTGCTGGAATTGCAAGGAGCAGTTGCTGGGCAAGTCCTCCCTGAAATTGCGGCCGTTAAGTCCCCTCTCTAGGTTTACTCCTCTAGATCCTTGCGGTTCGGAGTACGGGAGGGATCACTAGAAAGGAAGCCAAAAATGAAAAGAAGCACGAAAAAACCGACCGTCGCATAAACAGTGACCTTTAGAGCCAGCATATTAAAATCTCCAAAAAATCCAGGCGCTGTTCGTTAAGCGTCTGCCAAACCACAGATTAGTTTCTTAATAGTACCGGACTTTCCGCGTCCGGCTTCAGTCATTGCTCCCCTGCATGTCGAAGCCATTGCCAAAGCCGTAATCCCAGCTCCTCGATCCACAGCAGAATTCGATCCAGCCATTCGAGAATGGCTTCCAGTGGATGTTTTTCATAGCCGCTAAAAGTGGCCGTAGTCTCAACGTAGGGGGACTCGTAGGTGACCGCTGTCTCTGCGGTTTGGGAGGTGTTGGGATCGTTTGATTCCTGGACTTTGCCTAGGGCTGTTCCAGAGGTTGAAGCTGCTACGGCCTGGGCTCCCTTTGCCTTTGAACGTAATGTTACGTTTTCTGACTTTGAGCCTGGGCTACGAGTAATTTCCTCGGGAGTTTGCTTGGCGATCGCCTTGGAAACTCGCTTCTGCCAGGCTGCCTCGATGTGATCATCACTCTGGCTAGCTTGGGCGAGTCCACCCTGTCGGTGGCTGGTGGGGATGCCCAAGTTTGATTCTTCTGAGCCCGCCTTGCCATGACCCAAGGTCTCGTTGGTGGGAGCTGGAGCTGAGCTGCCCGGTGGTTGATGCGCCTGGCTGCCCCGGGGCTTTAACGGAGTAATGGGCCCGGAGGGCTTACGTAATTGGTTGATTAGTCCGCCGAAGCGGTGGGTTAACCGTTGCCAGCCCTTCGGGGAAGCGCCTTGGAGGTGAGCTGCGTTTGAGGAGGGCTCGCCAGAAGCGTTGGGCGAGGCTGCAGTTGGCGGACTCGTTGGGTTGAGTAAGCTGCCCAGCCAGTTCTCTGAAGGCTTGCGCGGAGGATAGGCACTGCTCGGGAGTGGAGCCTGAGGAGTTTGGCTTCTCGATGGTTCTGGGAGCCCCTTCTGGTCTCCCCAGGGATCAGCGAGTTCACCCGATTTGATCTGGGTGATTGGGTCGGTGGAGAATCCTACTCTCGGAGCATGGGGATTGGGGGGAGCTGCTGTCTCTCCTCCACTGCTGGGAGGTCTGCGTTTGGCTGCTGCCTTGAGCCACTGTTCCGCAGCTTCTTCGAGCCCGAAGAGCCGGGCGGTGAAGCGTAGCGCTTTGGTGCCTTTGTCTTCTTGCTCGTCGTTCTGGATGTAGCGCTCTTCCAGATTGGCTAGGGGATAGTCCAACTGGGCCAAGGTTTCGCGGGTCAGTCTTTGGCCAGGTTCTGGGTCCCAATAGAGAAAGGGAGGCGGTGCGATCGCGGCTGTCGAGAGTTCAGATTCCTTAAATAGGTTTGTTGCCACAGCCAGATCACCCGTTTGCATCCAGCCCATCAAATGGGTGACCCAGCGGATGCCGGACAGTTGCTTCGCTCGGGGGTGAAGCAAGGGCAGGGGGCGATCGCGGGATTCCACCAGGGTGAGCTGTTGACTGTAGCGCTGGCGGCGGTAGTTATAGTCGGCGACCTGTTGGACGATGGTTTGTTGCAGCTTCCATTGCTGCTCGGCTTCGAGGGGGACTGTGCGATTGCTGTTGTCGATGAGGACTAGGGAGCGGTTGCTGAGTTCGCTAGCGACGCCACGAATATCAACACCACCGAGGAGGGCGATGTCATTCGACGCCAGGTTGGCGGGGGCAATCTCGGCAGATTT
>CALLPZ010000404.1 GCA_938015405.1 uncultured Pseudanabaenaceae cyanobacterium | reverse complement strand
CTCTTGCCCAGGTCGGTGATTACGCAGCTGAATCTGCTGACATGGGTCAAGTGACCTCCGTGTCCCAGCTGCGCGATGTTCGCCCTACGGACTGGGCTTTTCAGGCACTCCAGTCTTTGGTGGAACGCTATGGTTGCATCGTGGGCTACCCCGATGGGACTTATCGTGGCAACCGCGCCATGACTCGTTATGAGTTTGCGGCTGGTTTGAATGCTTGCTTGGATCGTGTGAATGAGCTGATTGCTTCTGCGACGGCTGACTTGGTCACCCAAGAAGACCTGTCTGTTTTGCAGCGCCTGCAAGAAGAGTTCCAAGCTGAGCTGGCAACCTTGCGTGGCCGCGTTGACGCCCTCGAATCTCGCACTGCTGAGCTCGAAGCTAACCAGTTTTCCACCACCACCAGACTGCAAGGTCAGGTGATTTTTGACCTGGGTAGCGTTTTTGCTGGTGAGAGCGATGGCCCCGGTTCCGATGCTGAAGATGAAGTTACTCTTTCAAGCCGCGTTCGCCTGCGTTTGAAGACCAGCTTCACTGGCAAGGATGAACTGCGTACTCGCCTCCAGGCCGCTAATTTTGATGGCTACTCCGGTCGCTTCGAAGGTGGTAACAGCTTCGATGGTGCTGACGTGACCTACGACAGCGGCGGCGATAATACCTTCGAACTGAACGAACTTTACTACCGCTTCCCCCTCGGCCCTGGCCGTGCTTTTGTTGGCACCCTGGGTGTAGATTTCGACAACGTCGTGCCTGACACCGTCAACTTGGCTGGTAGTGCTTTCCTTGAGGAATTCCAGCACAACCCCGCTATCTATGAGCATGACCAGGGCACTGGTTTTGGTTACAGCTTGCCCTTGGGCCAAAGCTTGAACCTCTCCGCTGCTTACATGGCTAACGATGGTGATGCCTCTTCTGTTGGTGATGACAACGGTTTTACCGGTGGCTCCAATACCACTGCTGCCCAGCTCACCTTCACCCCTGGTAATTTCATTGGTGCTTTAGCTTACGCTCGCACCTATGACCCCGATGGTGCCAGCAGCCCTGGCGTTCGCAAAGGTACTGATGCAGCTCGCCGTCCCTTCGGTCGTGTTGCTTCCCGTGGCAACCACTTTGGTGTTGCTGCTGGCTACAAGTTCAGCAAGAATTTCAACCTGTCCGGTCACGTTGGTTTCTCTGACATTGAAGAGATTGATACCGATGACAATGCAGACATCCTGAACTGGGCTGTGAACCTGGGTTTCCCTGACCTATTCCGTAAGGGCAATAAAGGTGGCTTATCTATTGGTGTTCTGCCTTACATCACTGGTGGTGATGTGGCTGATGAGGATGCTCCTTTGTCTGCCCAGGCTTATTACAGCTATAAGGTGAGCAGCAATATCAAAATTCAGCCCCAGGTTTACTACATCTCCAACCCCGATGGTGATGATGACAACGACAGCATCTGGGCTGGTTCTGTTAAGACAACCTTTAGCTTCTAAAGGTTTCTTTCTCTAGAGCAAAGTGTGTCTGGGGGATGGGCGATCGCCCTAGTTGAGACTTCTTCTTTCCCAGCACCTCGTTTTCAACAACGCTTTTCCCGATCACAAAGGGGGAGGCGTTGTTTTGTTTTGGATAGAAATAACCTAGTCTCCTGACCTAGACTCGCAGAGTTGCTGGCATGAGGCCAAACCGCGAAATTCTCAGCCCTGTGGAGATTTCCGCAGGGTGAGCGCGATTGGGGCTAGAGCTTTGGGCAGAGCGCTGATTGAAAGCGATAGCTTGACTTATTTTCACTAGTGAAAGGACTGTGACACTTTCTTAGGAGGGCCAAACCCCTTTCAAATACCTCTCGGGAGAGTGAGAGATTACTGGAAGGCCCTGGGCACCTTGAGCTTGTGGATATCGAATCGCCGTTGTACGTGGCGACCCGGTGAACACCTGCTTAAGTCTGTGTTAACGTTGGTCCAAGTGGGAATGTGTGACCCACTTTTAATTGTGTGAGGAAATTCAATATGTCTAAGACTTCTTGGAAGTCGCTGCTTGCAGCGTCCGCTTTCTTGACCGCTTCCGCCGCTGCTGGCGTTCAAGCTCAAGAAGCTACCATGGCTCAGGTCAACCAGTACGCCACCGAAGGCGCTGCTATGGGCCAGGTCACTTCCGTTTCTCAGCTGCGCGACGTGCGTCCCACCGACTGGGCTTTCCAGGCTCTCCAGTCCTTGGTTGAGCGTTATGGTTGCATCGCGGGCTACCCCGACGGTACCTACCGTGGCAACCGCGCCATGACTCGTTATGAGTTCGCCGCTGGTTTGAACGCTTGCTTGGACCGCGTGAACGAGCTGATTGCTTCTGCAACTGCTGACTTGGTCACCCAAGAAGACCTGGCTGTTCTGCAGCGCCTGCAAGAAGAGTTCCAAGCTGAGCTTGCTACCCTGCGTGGCCGCGTTGACGCTCTCGAAGCTCGCACTTCTGAGCTCGAAGCTAACCAGTTCTCCACCACCACTCGCTTGGCTGGTGAAGTTGTCTTTGACCTCGGTTCCGCTTTTGACGGTGAAGTCGCCGGTGGTGATGCTGAAGATGAAGTAACCTTCGGCAGCTCTGCTTACCTGACTCTGAACACCAGCTTCACCGGTCGCGACCTGCTGACCATGGACCTGTTGGCTGCCAACATCCAGTCCTACACCGAGCGTTTCGAGGGCGGCGTTGTCGTTCCTGAAGCTGCTGTGGACTACGAAGATGACACCGGTAACTCCTTCGTCCTCGATAACCTGTGGTACAACTTCCCTGTTGGTAACGCGTCTGTGTACGTCGGTACCGTTGACTTGGAAGCTGACGAAATCGTTCCTACCACCGTTAGCCTGATGGATGACGGCATTGGTGACTACTTCGCCAACGGCAACCCTCTTTCTTACAGCATCGTTGATGGTGCTGGTGCTGGTTTCAACTACCAGTTGGGCAACAGCCTGAACGTTGCTGCTGCTTACTTGGCAGAAGAAAGTGAAGCAAGCATCACTGGTAACGACAACGGCTTGACCGGTGGCGATAACACCGCGTTTGCTCAGCTGACCTTCACCCCTGGTGATCGCCTGACTGTTGCTGGTACCTACAACCGCGGTTACTTCTCCGGTGGTGGCGGTATCGCTGGCGGTACTGAGTCCTACGGCATCAACACCTTCGGTGTTAACGCTGGTTACCAACTGGCTTCCAAGCTCACCGTTGACGGTTGGGCTGGCTGGGGTTTCGCTGAGTCCAACGACAGCGACGACGATGCTGACCTCTTCAACTGGGCTGTGAACCTGGGCTTCCCTGACTTGTTCCGCGAAGGCAACTTCGGTGGCCTGTCTGTGGGTGGCTTCACCAGCAACACCGACGTGAGCGGCACTGCGTTCACCGAGACTGATGACACTCCTATCTTGGCTCAAGCGTTCTACCGCTTGCAGTTGAGCGACAACATCAGCGTTCAGCCTGGCATCTTCTACATCGCTAGCCCCGGTGGTGATGATGACAACGACAACGTTTGGATCGGTTCCTTGCGCACTAAGTTCAGCTTCTAAACTGACCTTTGTGAAATTTAGTTAGCTTTCGCTAACTGAGCAAAAGCGCCCTGTAGTAATGCAGGGCGCTTTTTGTTTGGAGCATTGAAGCTCTACTAGCAAGCTGACGAGAACCCAAGCTGACTGAATTGGAACGGCGATGAGATGGTTTTGTCTATCTCTTGGGGAAATTGATGATCAGAAAGCCCGAGCCTCTTTGAGGCTCGGGCTTTCTGGATGGTTGTGATACCTGTGCTGTTGAGTGGCTGTTTGCAGAATGCTCTATTGCAGTTGTATCACCCAGTCTTGAATATGCTGATTGACGATCACGGGAATTTCGTCATGGGGACAGTGCCCCGCTTCCAAAAACTCTTCTTGTAGTTCTGGGTAGTGCTGACGAAACTTGGGACTACGGCTATCAATGCGGCTCCAGGGATCTTTCGCTCCCCATAGCAGCAGGAGTGGACAGCTCATTTTTTTCAGGAGATGGTCGATGGGTTCGCCCGGTGCAGAGGAGAACATTGCCGAAAAGGCGGCAAAGGCTCCCTTGTCTAGGGCTGGACGGTAGATTTCCTCGACCAAGTCGTCAGTGATTGCCGCTTGGTTAAAGTAGACCTTACCTAGGGTTTTGCGAATGGCAGAGGGTCTGCGCATGTTGGCAAAGACTAGGAGATGAACCCAGGACTGTTGGAATATGTCCTTTCGGAGGTGATTTGTAATGCGCTTGAGGGCTGACTTGGGTTGGCTATTGTCTCGGTCTTCGCTAAAGGGGCCAGCGCTATTCAGGAGGATAAGGCCTGCCACGCTGTCTGGAGAGTAGGCTGCAGTGCAAAGGGTTGCATAGCCACCAATGGAGTTGCCAACGAGAATGGCTGGGCGACCAATGACTTGTTCGATGAAATCGGCAATTTGCTCGCTCCAGAATTTGCCGCTGTAGTTGGCTTTGGCTTTGTCGGATTTGCCGAAGCCAAGTAGATCGATCGCCCAGACTTCGAAGTTGTCTTGGAGCCCGGCGATATTTTTTTTCCAGTGGTTCGTTGATGCTCCAAAGCCATGGATGAGCAGAAGGGGAGGATTGCTGGGGTTGCTTCCGGCTTGGACGTAGTGAATGCGGTGGCCACGCCAGCGCCAAAATCGCCCTGTCATAGGTTCGACGGCGGAAATGGATGGGAAGGAGGGCGTCGAAACCATAGGGGAATGTTACAAAAGTGGATTAATGAGAGCGCTTGCTTGAAGCACTATGGATAATTGTAAATAACATTTGTTTACCTGCCATCCTGCGGCAAGATGTCTTCGCAGGAGCAGACCAAGGGGGGACTTTATGCTATTCGAGCTGTTTCCGTTCACAATCTCCATTCGTGTGACCAGTATCGCGGGATGGAGTTTGTGGTGCTTAGGTTTGTACGTGGCTTTATTCCCCGTCGCAGACTGGCTAATGGTTCAGCTGATGCGGTGGTTTAACTTTGCTGAGCGATCGCTCTACCAGAGCCAGAAGGAGTTTGATGAAACTCGGGCGGTGCGAGAGTCGGTGAATGGTCTTTATGCTTCCTTGGCGAGTATTACGCCTTTCTTGATTCTTGGGGCAATTTGCAATTACGGCGTGGAATTCCATTTGGGGAATAGTTGGGCCATTAGTGCAGGAATGATTGCCTGTGGGATTTGTGCGTTATGCGAGCTGGGGCGTCGGCGCGGCCAGCTTTCCTAGCCTGCGCTGAGCGGGGTTAGGGGGAGGCTTTGGGGCTGCTGTCGAGTGAGCTGATTGTAGAGTTGCTCAACGCGGCTGATGTTGTTACTCAGGGTGTAACGCTCTAGAACGCGCTGGCGGGCTTTTTGACCCAGTAGCTTGGTAATTTCCTGGTGGTCCCGACAAAGCGGGAGCAGAGTTTGGAGTTGGGCGGCGACGTTGTGGGTACTAAGGACGATGCCTGCACCCTCTTCAAGGACTTCGCCGTCGGCTCCGGCATCGGTGGCGATACAGGCTGCGCCGCAGGCCATGCCTTCTAGGAGAGAAAGGGAGAGACCTTCGACGAGGGAGGG
>CALLPZ010000403.1 GCA_938015405.1 uncultured Pseudanabaenaceae cyanobacterium | reverse complement strand
CAAGCGAGCAAAGTCCGCCAACTCAAACGTCGAAATACCCAACTCCTGTCCCAAGACTGTGTCATTGAGAAAAAAGGAGAGGGGGATATCCACCTGGCTATTGGAGGGTAAGCTTTGCCCGAAGGGATGGTTTTCCGAATTGGCAAAGCTACTCATTAAGTTAGCTTCAGTGGTCACAAACAACGGTTTCAACAGCCGCTTCACATCCGTCACCTGGCTGCCACCATCATGCATTGCTGCAATGCGCCGCTGGTTCAGACGGGTATTCGCACTATCCACAGTGAACTCTAGATCCCGAGCTCCCCGTAAATTTTGCAATGGGCTATTGGCAGCCTCGGCAACGGGCCAAGCATTGTCATTACCTGATCGCAGGTAGCTCGCATCAAAATCTCGCGAATGCCAATTATTCCAAGGTGTCTTAAACTCCTTCATCACCATGCCACCATTGATGTGACAGGCCATGCAAGTGCCCTCCCGAGCCTGGCTGGAGAGCAAGTCCGCCTTCCGCGAATCACCACGAAACTTCCAAGTAAGCGTCGTTTCGTCGCGAGCCTGATCGAGCTTGTAGTAATTAAACTTGCCCGCAGCATCATCCCAAGCCATCGCTTCGATTTCTGTGGTGCTGGGGAAAGCCTCAGAATTAAAAAAGACCGAGAGTGAAAGGTTATCTTGCAGTTCCTCTCCCCCAGTCATTCCACTGAAGGTCACAATCCCTCGACGACTGGCTGGACTACCGCCGATGAGGGGAGCATCATCCACAATCCGCTCATGGACAGCAAATACATCCTGCTGATCCGGCTGAAGCTGCTGGGCAATCTCCTCCAGCGTGGTCACCTCTCCATGATCCCTGAGGACAAGATTGAAAAACGGATCGTTCAGCTCCGTCAATTCCTCCGTCGTCATGGACTCCGGCTGGCTGCGATCGCTGTCTTGCTTAAACAATGTGGGAACCGTCTGGGCATAAGCAACTGACCCAGGGAGCGGCCAGTTCAAGCAAAAGATCAAGATCAGAATGAATAGACCCCGAAGGATCAAGCTGGCCCAAGAAAAAACCTGGGAGAGCAGTCGTTTCCGAACTGCGATCGCCGTTAGTCGAAACGTCATGGTGAGCTCCCTGAAAGCGGTAAGACAAAACGTGACTCAAAATCTGTAATGCAAGGTCGAGCACGAACAAGGGCTAGCTGAAATCAGATGCGGAAGCAACTAAAACATCAACACCCACCATCAACTTGCGAGCCACCTGCGCCCCTGTACGAATACTAGAACTGTCCAATTCCAGCCCCGGAAACAGTCGCAACACTCCACGCTGCTCCCCACGACTCACCTGCCAAATCCCCTGGTTTTGATTGGGGTCATTAATATCAATCGTCTGCCCATTCAACTTCCAGCGACCCTCTAACTTGAGGATGCGAATCTTCACAGGGTCCTTCAAAGTGATATGTCGCCCAGCCTGTACCTGACGCTGAGCAGTTGTACAAACAAGCGGATCTGAATTCCGCTCCGGCACACAATTGGGCGAGACAATCTCACACATTCCTCGGGGGTTAACGGCCTTGGGGACACAGCACTGGGATACAAGCTTGAACAGAAAGGTCAGCTTATTGAACGGCTGAAACATACAGTGGATCCCTTGACTGCCATCGTTCCAGGGATTTCGTGCCAACTGCTCGCGAAAGAGATGACCCGCTCCGATGTAACGCTCCTGGGCCGCCTTTACTGCAGCTTCTGTGCCAGGACCGAAGTCACCATCTACCACATTAATGAGGCTCAGCAGTTGCAAGCGCTCCTGAAGACGCTGTACTGCATGGCCACGAGCCCCTCGACGCAACAGCGGCTGATCCAAGCTGCTATCTTCAATTTCCGAGACCCGATCCAGCATGGTCCAAGTCTGAGAACCCACAACGCCATCTCCGACCAGAGAAGCCGGGGGACGCTCTACGCCCAGTAGCTCCTGAGCGGTCGGATTTGCTCCTGGCATAATCTGCTGAATTCCAGCCTCCAAGGCTTGAAAGCTGACATCTGCTAGGGCCTCAAAATACTCTGGGAACTCCGTGCAGAAGGTAATGGTTTGAGTTTCACCCGCTGGCGATTCCAGACACCACTCAACATACTCTTCCTGTAGTTCTAGGCGATCGCGATCAATCCGTTGATCCGTGGCCCCAGCCTGCTTAACCGGGAAAGCCTCCCAGGGAATGGTTGCGATTTCTGCTTGCTTGTCAGGCTTGAGCTGTTGAAACCGTTCCAGGGTCTCAAAGTTTGTGCCGGGCTCATTTGCAGCCACATCATAGTGGAGCTTCAACTTACTGCGATAAGTCTCTAGGGCACCCAAGCGTTCCAAAAAATCGGTCCCTGTGGGGTCCTGATAGGGAAACATAAGCCACTCACCAAATAGATTGAACGAGACAAAGAAGCATCAAGGCAAATTAGATCAAACAGGACGCCAGTCGAGTAGGTTACGACATCAATCCTGCTGAGACAGCTGCACAACGGCCTTTTCCTAGGTCATTCACCGAAGCGCTGCACAGTCTTAGCACCCACACAAATGCCAATCACCGTAATCACAGACTCAGGAATACTCTGGAGGGATTGCTGCATCAAGCTGGCGATCGCCCAAATGAGGAAAACGCCGCCACCCCAAACCATCAATAACAACCGAGAGGAAGAGAGCTTTCCACTTTCTTCTCGAATAAAGCTACCCACACCACTGGGGTGACTGACATTCGTTGAAGACGGGAGCGATTCGCTAGCGTTATCCATGGTTTAGAGTCCATTCCTGCTCGATGCATTAATTATCAGCTCAACGAATTACCCGCTCCAGGGCAAACCCTTCACCCAGCCGAACAGTCAGCCAGTCCAGAACCAGCAAAGCCTTTCAGCAAAGCAGTCTCAGCATCAAGTCGTTCTAGGGAACCACCAGACACCGTCAGCACGAGATTGATCAACAGGAAGTGAAATCAGCGAAACCCAACTGCAACCGGCCCCCATAGCAAGAGAGATATGATGTGTCGGCTAAGCAGACGAAAGCTAAAGCCCCCAGATAGGGCAAGGCTTATCAGAAAAGTACAGCATTCTATCTAAGACGATCTGCAAAGATTCGTCAGCCAGCAAGATAAGTTCGCAAACTTGTAACGATACGCAATTACGTGAAGATGATTGAGAGGCACTTCACAGAAGATCACGCCGAAAGCGTTGCATAATCTGCTCCAGCGCCGCCTGGGTGGGGTGGCCCGGTTCATCAACAAAGTCGGCTGTCAGAACAGAATGGGCACGACGTTGAATACCGTGGGGATTGCCTGGAGATGAATCAATCTCAGTCAGGTCAATATGGTCACCGAATTCTTGACGGAGCTGAACAAAGCGCTCTGCCGGGCAAGTTCGATCCTCTGAAAATCGCAAACCTAAAGGCTGGCAGCCTGTAGCAGCACGCTGTTTGGCAATCGCTAACTCATCCTCCGACAATCCCAAGGCTCGTTTTTGTTGCGGCAACAACGCGATCGGCAGCGATGGCTGACACATCACCGGCGTCAGCACTGATTCATCTGCCATCAACGAGAGCACAAAGCCCCCCGTCAAACACATACCAATCACACCCACTCCGGGGCTATCGCAGCGTTGCTTGGCTTCACGGCAGAGCGCTCTCAACCAAATCGTCACCGGGCTCGAACGCTGGGTTGCCAACATGGAAAACTCTTTGCTGAGGCACAGCTTCACCGCATACCCCAGCATCTTGATCGACAATGGTTCATTGGCCTCACCAAACAGCAGCGGCATAAAGACCGTGAAGCCTTCATGGGCAATCCGCCTGGCCAAGGCAATGCATTCCGGTGTCATCCCCGGTAGCTCATGCATCACCACCACAGCAGGACCCGTCCCCTTAAAAAAGACAGGTTTAGTCTTGCCGTTAGCGGTGAACTCGAAGCTTTGAAAATCCGGGATAGAATCCATCAAGGTTGCCTCAACAACAAAAGTCAACCACCGTTGCATCATGCTGCTGGAGCAGATCAAAGTCTTCTCCAGCAGCACAGGGCAGAATCTTAAGAGCGACTTGTCACCTCTAACAGGTGATAACCAAACTGGGTCTTGACAGGACCCTGAACGGTATTTAGATCAGCACTAAAGACCACCTCATCAAATTCCTTCACCATTTGGCCAGGCCCAAAGGACCCCAGATCGCCACCATTACGACCGGATGGGCAAGAGGAATGCTCCTTCGCAGCTTCTGCAAAATCTTTGCCGCCTGCAATCTCCTGCTTAAGCTGTTCACATTTCTCTTCGCTATCCACAAGAATGTGTCTTGCTGTTGCCTTAGCCATAATCTGTCCTTAAAAATCATTCACGGAATTGCATTGAGTAATGCCCTTCGCGTCATCCATCCTAAAGGATGCTCAGCGCCACACTCTCAGCAATGGCCTCCGGCTTAACTAAAGTCTGCATCACCCCGAAACAACAGGCAGCGTGACCGTAAACGTCGTGCCCTGCTGCACCGAGCTCACCACCTCGATCTGCCCCTGGTGCTGCTCTACAATCGCCTGGGCGATGGCCAACCCCAATCCAGAGCCTGCTTCCTCTCGGCGACTCCTGGCCGGGTCAACCCGGTAAAAGCGCTCAAATAAATGCTCCAGGTCCTCAGCGGGAATACCAATCCCTGTATCGGCAACCTGCACCACAATCAACGGCGTCGAGCGGCCTGCCTCCCTGGCCTGGGCAATTTGTAAATGTACTTCTCCCTCGGGGGCCGTGTACTGAATCGCATTGCTAATCAGATTTGTAAAGAGGCGAGCCAATTGATCGCGATCGCCTTCCACCTCAAAGGCCTCCAGTTCCTCCCCCGCCTCATCCGATTCATCAAACTGCAATCGCAACTCCACCGACTTCTCCAGGGCCTGACCCATTTGCTCCTCCACCACCTCCATTAACACCTCATCCAAGGCAACCGGCTCCGCCACTGGCTGCACCATGCCACCATCCTGACGGGCCAAAAACAACAGATCATCCACGAGCCGTCCCAGTCGACGAGTCAAGCGTTCTACCACTTGGAGCTGCTGAGCCTGCCCCTCCGGATCCGACTCCGGTGCCACCAACGCCGCCTGCACATTAGTTTGAATCATCGCGATGGGATTACGCAGTTCATGGGAGGCATCAGCGGTGAACTGCTTTAGCCGTCCATAGGAGGCCACGATCGGTTGCATCGCCAACCCAGAAAGAAGCCAGCCGATCGCCCCCACTGCCGCAATCACCAGTCCCGTCCAGCCCACTAAATCCAACAGCAACTTCCGCGTTGGAGTCGAAACCTCAAACCAGGGATGACTCACTCGCAAATAGCCCAGGGTTTGCCGACCTTTCTGTACGCGATCGGTCAGTTGACGCAAAATTACGGGCTCGCCGTAGCGTTGTTCCTCTACAGTTACCGTCTCCCCCTTCTTGAGGGCGGGCTTCAGCGGTAAGGCAAGGGGACCATCAAACGTCGTCCAAAGCAGCTCACCCTCAGGGTTAAACCACTCAATATCAATGCGATCGTCATCGCCATCGGTTTCATTATTCCGGAAGCTTGCCTCCACATTCACATGCTGAGACACTTGCCCATCCACACTCCAGACCAAGCCATCCAGATCAGGTTCAATGACG
>CALLPZ010000402.1 GCA_938015405.1 uncultured Pseudanabaenaceae cyanobacterium | reverse complement strand
ACAGCCAGTTAGAGCAGTTCTTGCAGGTACGGGGCGATCGCAACAACCTGCCCCAGCTCCCCGATGGCGACTACCAGCTCCCTCCCGCAGAACTCACTCCTGCAGAAAAGGTGCTAAAGCAACTCGTCGATGACAACTACGATGACCGCCAGTTGATCATCTCCCGAGGCTTCAGCCTGCACAAGCCCACTCCCGAGCAACCCTGGCCACCCTCCTCCAGCCAAGGCGCAGCCCTCAAAATCGCACTCGACACCGGCAACGTCACCCTGCAATCCGGTGCCGTCGTCAGCCACCTAATCCTCGACCCTGAAACACGCAAGGCCAGAGGTGTCGCTTACCGAGATCGAGAAACCAAGCAGCCCCAAGAAGTCTTTGCTAAAGCAGTTTTCCTCTGCGCTTCCGCGATCGAATCCACCCGCATCCTGCTCCATTCCACCGAGCAATACCAGCCCCACGGCCTGCCCAATGCCTCCGACTGCCTCGGTCGCTACTTAATGGATCATGTATCCACAACTCAATTCTTCCACTGGCCCGACTCCCCCATGGCCGAGCAAACCCAGGAGATGTCCGGCAGCCATAGCTTCTTCCTCCCCTGCTTCGTCAACCTAGAAGAACAAACCGAAACCTTTAAGCGGGGCTATGGTCTCTGGGGCGGAGTGCAGCGCTTTGATATGCCCAGTCTAATCAAGAAGGTTGGCAAAGGTGCAATCGGCTTCCTCATTGCCCATGGCGAAGTCCTACCCCGCCCTGAGAATCGCGTCACCCTGGACAGCAAGACGGATGCCTGGGGCATTCCCGTTCCCCACATCGACTGTGCCTGGAGCAACAACGAACTCAACATGCTGGCCCACATGCATGAACAGATTGAGTCGCTGGTACAACTAGCAGGCGGTCAATGCCTCCGCCTCAATGAGTTATTCCATATCCCCGTCCTATCGGAATACGTCAAACGCATGGAAAAGACCATGTCCTTTTCTGCTCCCCCCGGCTTTTACATCCACGAAGTGGGCGGAGCCCGCATGGGCCAGTCGCCAGACCACTCCGTCGTCAACTCCCACAACCAACTCTGGGAAGCTCCCAACGTCTTCGTCACAGATGGGGCCTGTTGGCCCAGCTCCGGCTGGCAAAGTCCCACACTAACAGAAATGGCCGTAACCGCCAGAGCCTGTGATTTCGCAGCCACAGCCCTGAAACAAGGCGAGCTATAGCCCTCTCTTAGGCGATTTCAAATGTTTATCCCAGACAGAGTTCCCTCCTGGGAGGCAGAGGTGGGTTTGCAATGCTTGACGCTTAAGCTTTAGCGAACCCACCTCTACCTTCTCCTGAGAGGAGAATCTGCGTTGGTCTATTCTTTGTGAGAGATCAGCCCAGAGAGAAAGTTGCGCCATCAACTCAGCCAAGCAGACAGCTCCTTAAGTCGCAACAGACTCAGGAGATGAGCGCTGCGCGCTCTTTGAATCTGCCTCATCCATTAGCCGACGATATCGTTCCAGCTCCAGGTTCAAAGCCAGCTCCAGTCGCTGACTTTCATAGCCCAGGCGAGTCTCTAGATCTCGATAATCAGGCTGCTCGCTGCTGCGTGCATCTTTTTCAAATAACTGGCAAACCTCACTCAGGTCTTTCCCTCCTTGGTTACCCACAAAGGACTTAAAGTGGTGAGCTAGTTGAAAGACAGCTTCATGGTCTTGGGTGGCGATCGCGGCTTTCAGTTCCGCCAGATGCTCTGGCCAAACCTGGAGAAAGACCTCGATTCTCTCGACAATTTTTTGCGGAGCCTCATCTCCATAGAGCTCGTGACAGGTATTAAAGAAATACTGCCGATCCAAGACTGCAGGAGACAGTTTCGTTTTCTGACGCGTCGCCACTGGGCTCAATGACGTCGAATCAGTCACCGCCTCACCCACTTTAGCCTCAGTCCCGCTCCCAGAGGCCTCTTCCGCTTGAGACAATTGAGCAGACTGCCTTGCAAGCGCCCGCTTTTGAGGCAAGTCACGGAGAAATGACTCCAACAGGTCCAAACTAATCGGCTTCTGCAGGATTTGATCCATCCCAGACTTGCGAAATTCCTCTGAGCCTTCCGCGATCGAACTCCCCGTAACTCCCACAATGAAAGGCTGATGCTGAGCATCATAGTTCGCCCGAATTTGCAGAGCTGCTTCAGGCCCTGTTAACCCCGGCATCTGGAAATCCAGCATCAGCAAATCATAGGACACTGCTTCACAGGCAGCCACAGCTTCAGCCCCGTTGCTCACGGTGCAAGCTTGATGTCCAAAATAGTTCAACATCTCCTGCATTAACTGCTGATTGCTAGGTTCATCCTCAGCCACGAGAATATTCAAAGCAGCAGGTGCATTTTCAAGCGGCGCAGCAGACTCAGCTTCCACAACCGATGCCAATGCAATTTGAGTTGCCATCGAAACAGAGTCTGAAAGCTGCTCTGCAGCAGTTCCTAGCTTGTCTTCATAGCGATAGTGAACTCCCAAATGTTTCGCCAACGTATCGAGCAGCTTTTGCTCCTGGAATGGTTTGCGAACAAAATCATCACAGCCTGCTTCCAAGGCAATCTTCTGATCTTCTTCAAAGGCATTGGCAGTCAAGGCCACAATGACCGGGGCATCATCCTGGGCCATGTCCTGGGCCAGCGCTTTTATTTTCCGAGTCGCCGTGTAGCCATCCATCACCGGCATCCGCATATCCATCCAAATCAACTCAGGAGACCAGTCCTGCCACAGCTGAATGGCTTCTTCACCATTGACTGCCTCTTTCACCTCAAATCCCAGCGACACCAACAAGTCCACCATTAACAGGCGATTGGCAGCCTTGTCTTCAACCACCAGAATTTTAGGGCTCGGCTGGTCAGCCGCTAAGCCCACAACCTTCCTTGCAGAAGCAGTGCTTTCACTTTGCAGCTGAGAAGCAAAACTAACCTGAATCGAGAAGCGGAAAATGGAGCCCACTCCCACTTCACTCTCCACCGAAACAGTCCCTCCCATCAACTCCACAAACTGCCGACAGATCGAAAGACCTAGACCTGTACCTTCATGGGAATCGAGTCCGGCTTGGGTTTGGGCAAAGGCTTCAAAGATACTCCCTAGATCCTCAGAAGCAATGCCAGGCCCCGTATCTTGAACCGAGAAATCTAGGGTGAGGTTCTGGGATTCTGGATCTACCCCCGCTGCCGCACCATAACGAACCGAAGCCTTGAGCGTCACCGAGCCTTGCTCAGTGAATTTCAGCGCATTACCCAGCAAATTAATTAAAACTTGCCGCAGCTTCCCTTCATCCACTAAGACATAGCTAGGCAAATCGTTCGCTAAATCAAATTTAAGATCGACATTTTTAGAAATCGCTGCATTTTCCAGCATGTCTTCCAGCGTATTCAGAAATGCTGTGATTTGAACCACACTTTCTTCTAGCTGGGCTTCCCCAGCCTCAATGCGAGACATTTCAAGAACACCATTGATCAAAGATAATAAATGTTCTCCACTCTTCCCAATCACATTCAACCGCTGACATTGGTTCTCTGTGAGGGAAGTATCTCGCTTCAGGAGTTGAGCCATGCCCAAAATCGCATTCAGGGGCGTTCTCAACTCATGACTCATGGTGGCCAAAAAGTGGCTTTTGGCTTGGCTAGCAAAATCAGCAGACTCCCTAGCAGCCTCAGCTTCGCTCAGAAACTTTGCTTGTTGGATAGCGACTCCCAACTGGTTCGCAATTTGCCGAGTTAAGTCCTTTTCTTTATTGCTCCAGAGACGAGGACCAGAACATTGATGAATGCAAAGGAGCCCCCATAGATGATCTCCATCAAACAGAGGAGCAACCAGATTAGCTTTGATTTCAAACTCTTTTAACATCTCCCGATAGCAAGCTTCAACCTCAGTTTCGCCTATGTCATTAATAAAATAAATTCCTTCATTTATTTTCTGATTCTTGTACTTATCATCAAAGAAACAAGGCTCCTCAATAACTTTATCAAGTGCAGAGGGATACAGTGAGTCCACATCTTCAGCGACTACTTTCCCAGCCTCAAAATTCCGGCTTGGCAAGAAATTAAAAACAGCAACCCGATCAACACCGAGCAATCGACGTAGCTCACTCGTTGTTGTTGCAAAGATAGTGGTCAAATCCAGTGAATCACGGATTTTCTTGATCACCGTATTTAGAATGCTTTGTTGCTGGGCCACTGCCGCCAGCTCAGAAGCTTGGAGCTTGACCTTCTCCACAGATTGGCTTTGCTGAAGCGCAACACCAAGATGGGTCGCTAGCTGAGAAATAAAGGCGACTTCTGAATCTTCCCAAGTTCTAGCACGCTCATGCTGATAGGCACCGAGCAATCCCCAAAGCTTCTGATCCACAAAAAGTGGTGCAATCATATAGGCCTGAACACAGTAATGTTCTAGGGCTTCAATGTGGCAAGGGGACAAGCCTGAGTTGTAGACATCGTGAACAACTGAAACTTTTCCATCTCGATATTGAGACCCCTTGGTCTCCTGCATATGGGAGTCATTCCAGGTTTTTCGAGTGGCCAAGACAATCTTCTTCCAGCCCACACTAACGGTGCCAAATTCATCGACAAATTCTCCCCCCCAATCTTGATCAAAGCGATAAACTGCCACACGATCCACTTGCAAGAGGTGCTGCATCTCTTTCGTTGCAGTCCTAAAGAGGTCTTGCATCTCCAGGGGCTTTTGGAGTTTCGCCAAGATATCAGCCAGGGTTCGTTGCTGATTGGCAATCACAGTCGAATGCTCTAGCTCAACGGTTCGAATGCGAACCTGCCGTTCGAGGTTACTATTTAGAGCCTGAACCTGCTGATTGAGCTGATATTGCTTCACAGCAACGGAGAAACGTTCCCCTAAGGAATGAATGAGACGCTGTTCTACAGGAGTCCATTCCTGAGCTTGGCCCTTTCTCAATTGCTGCCAGGCATCAAAGGACTGACGGGGAGCCAATTGACGCTCATCGGGGTTGTGATAGCCAGCCCAAGTAATGTCCTGTTCGACAGCATCTCGGAAAATCGTCAGACAACCGATCAACCTTCCCCCGTAACGCAGCGGGCAAATCAGCAATCCGCGTACATCCGTTTCTTGAAAGTGGGGGGACACCGATCGCAAAAGAGGCTCTTTATACAGATCAGCAATCGCCCAAGACTTGGGCGAATCTCCCACGGCTTCCGAGACCGGAGCTTGCCCATAGGTCGTTTTCATCCAAGCAATGGACCAAGGTTCCTGTTGCTCAACCTCAGCAGTCCCATTGATGGTTGAGGTTAAGTATCGCTGCCAAATCTGATGCTCTTCCACCGGACGGGGCTGTCCTTCATCACAGGGGAGGAGCGTGGGCTGACTCCCCACCTCATAAACGGTGGATTGCTGCTGATGATCGACCCCAAACAAATACAAGCGCCCACCCGAACCGTTATAGACGGCCACCGTTTCATTCAATGCTTGTTGCAACCGCACCTGAGCCGGGGTATACAACAGCGCCGTAACTCGATTGAGCTCTGCTTCTAGACGAGCCTGCTCCCGAACCTTATCCAACAACACAGATTGAGAGATCGCCACAGAGACCTGATCCACCACCTGTTGAATGAAGTCCAGTTCCTCCGTAGAGACCCTCCTGGGTCGGGCGTTGTGGGACACAAGAAGCCCCCAAAGTTTACCGTTCTGGGGCTCCCGGGATTCTTCTTGGGTGACAGTCTCAGAGGGTTCCAAAACAATGGGAACCACCACCGATGATTGAACCCCCATCGCCAATAAATATTCCAAGTGGCAAGGGTCAATTTCAGATGTCACGGGGTCGGTATACACCCATGCAGAGCTAGATTTTCGGCTATCGAGCTGGCTTGTTACAACAGATTTTTGGTCAATATCAACAATCGTTCTCTGCCGCTGCCGTAGCATCAGCTCACGGGTATAAGGCGGGATATCATCAACGGGGAAATGCAATCCCTTGAGGGGAGGCAGGTGGTCCACATTCAATGCTTCTGCGATGACCCAGCCATGGTCATCCGGGAGAAACTGATAGATTTCAACGCGATCCGTAGCCAGATAGTCGCGCACTTCTGCTACGGTCGTGGAGAGGATTTCCAGTAGGTCGAGGGAGTTACGAATCCGATTGGTAATACGATTCAGCAAGAGTTGCTCTGACATCCCCTTAGATTCAGGCTGGCTGAAACTTGAAAAACTAGGCTGATTCATAATCCTGAACTGGGATGCTTAGAAATTACACGTCTAATCCAACACAGCAATGCTCTAGACCTAAATTCCACCCAGGCTCGGACAACACAGCCCGACGCCTCTCACAAATTTAAGGGTGATTCAATCCTTCTCCCCTGGCTCCCTCCTAATATTCCCAATCACGTCCTCTAGAATCGGGTAGATATGAGAACTTAGTATTTACACTGAATACTGACATTTTAGACAGGGCATCGATACAAGATAGACAAGTTTCTTATCAATCGATGATTAAGCAATGGAAGGCCAGAGAGATGAGATTCTCTTGGCTTTTTTCTGAATTCTCAACACATTTCCCCACGATTTCTGGATCAACTATCGTAAATGTGTTGTTTGAAAAAATTGGACCGACTGTCAACATTACGTCGCTGTTTTGCAGCGTTAAGCCAAGCTTAAAAGGAATCATCAGTTAGCTTCAAACGAGAATCACAAGCCCTTACAGTGCCAGAGGCTAAGGTGCTCCCAGAAGGATCTGGCAGACTCCATAGTCTGGGGAGCTCAGTCTCCAGCCCCCTTGTCTAGCGGTTATCACCCTTCACCGCCGCGAACTCGGACCAGACTCTTTAAGACTCGCAACAAAGCAGCCCAAAGGACTCTAGGAAGCGGGTGTGTAATGCTACGTTTAGCCCCAGTGTGCTTTTGCAAGGGGAGAGTTCGGGGCGATGCAAACCAAAGGTGGGAAATGGATTGCACTGGCGATCGCCACAGCGAGCATTACAGTAATCGGGGCCACAGCCATCCATGTCATTGGCCAAAACAAGGTCCAAACCGTCCGCCTCGCCACGGGCAGCAGAAGCGGCGAATACTATGCATTTGGCCAGGCGATCGCCCAGGTCACTCAAAGTCACTATCCCAAACTGAAAATTGAGGTTGTGGAATCCTCCGGCTCTGGCCGCAACATGAGCGATGTCCACAGCGGCACCATGGACCTAGCCATGGTCCAGAGCGATACGCCAACTCAGGCGAACGTGCAGGCGATCGCCTCCCTCTACCCGGAGATGTACCATTTCATCGCCGGGAACAGTAGCAAGATCAACAGCCTCAGCGATATCCGAGGCAAGCGCATTGCCCTAATGCCCGAAGGCAGTGGCTCCCACGCGCTCTTCTGGCCACTGATCAAGCATTACGGCCTCAGCGAGCTAGATTTCACAGCCCTGCCCATGCCCCCGGCTGAAGCCCATACGGCCCTCGCGAATGGCAAAGTTGATGGCCTCTTCCGCGTCATCGGCCTAGGCAATGGAGCAGTGGGCGACCTACTGCGCACCGGCAAGACTCGCCTCGTCCCGATTCAACAGGTGGGAGCACTACAACTCTCCCAGCCCTATCTGGAAACCGTCACCATCCCCAAAGGGGCCTACGATGGCAGCAAACCCATCCCCCCTCAGGATCTCCCCGTGGTCAGCGTCAGTGCATTACTCGTCGCCAATAAATCCATCGAGACTGAAGTCGTCAAGGCGATTTCCAAGGTGTTGTATGAGCATCGAAATGAGCTAATCGCCATCAATCCCCGCACCGCCCGCATCCAGCATCCTGACAACAACCGCAACCTAGGCTTTCCCCTTCACAGTGGGGCCAGTGCTTACCACAACAAAGACAATCCCAGCTTCCTGGTTCAATATGCCGAACCCATTGGCCTGCTGGTCTCCGTCGGGGTACTTCTAGCCTCTAGCCTCTGGCAATTCCACCAATGGTTGCTCAATCGCCAAAAGGATCGAGCAGACATGTACAACCTGGAGATTCTCAACCTGATTGAAAATGTCAACCAAGCCCAGCGACTTCAGGAATTAGAGAAACTCCAGGGTCAGTTGCTCAAGATCTTTAAACAGGTGGTGGTGGATTTGGACGAAGACCGCATCTCACCCGAGTCCTTCCAATCCTTTACCTTCCCCTTCGAAGTGGCGATTTCTAGCATTCGTCACCAGGAGTTGATTCTGAGCAACCAGCTGGTCAGCCGCTAAGGGAACGTTTAGAAATGGTTTGTTACCCGTTCGTAATTAAATCTCTTGCAACTCGGGCTCCGAGGACTGCTCAGCTGCCGTGCCACCAAAGCCCACAGCACTACTGGCATAGCTTCCGCCAAAATTCTCCACCAGATTATTGACCTGCAAAATGGCAGAACGCGCATCCCGTTCTTGCAGCGTCGACAGTGGATGAACAAAGACCGACACCACAAAGCCATTACTCACCGCATAGCGAGCATCCAAAGCCGAGTGGAAATTGGCCAACATCATCGACTGCACTTCTTCTACCGAGAGTTCACTCGCAGGCTTAATGGGTATCACGAAGCGCATGCGATCCGCCTCCACATTGGTTACCACCAACATCGACTGCTCTCCCAATGTGGCCTGCCACTGCCCACTCTCACCTTCTAGGTCATCGGACTGGGATTGCAAAATGGCCTCCAGCCGCTCCAGGGTCATCCTCTCTAGGGGAGCTTCCTGAGCCAACACGGCTTCGGGAGCAAAACCATGGCGAACACTGGCCACACCTGTGAGCAACACCAAACTACCCAACGCAGCCAAGCCGAATGATCTAACAACAGAATTAGGGGCCATGGAATCGCTCTGCTATTACTAAAATTCTCAACATTCCCAACCTAGTCAATCGGTCTGAGAATCGTCTGAGAACCAGGAATGGAATGGGATAGACAGAACAGGGTGGAATGGGATGTAAAGGCTGGCCTTAGCTCTTGGATTGCTCCAGCTGTCCGGGACGCGCAGTTAGGCCAAAGTGATCCATCGCCATGTAAATCCCCACGGACAACACTCCACCAAAGATCAATCCCGCCACCATCAGCGTGAGATAAATCTTCTTCAAAGCTTGACGTGTTTCAGCTTGGCGTTCAGCAGAAGATTTAGCGTTGGATTCGTTAGAGGTCATCTTGCTTTTATCAAACCTGTATGGAGCAAGCCGGTTCCTAGGAAGCCGACAACTGGAAAACCTGGAGCGCCGAGAAAAAAGAAGTCTCGACAGAATCGCCCCATTGTTGATGCAACACCTCAGCTAACGCTGCGAGCAATGTTGCTCGCTGGGTATTCGCCAACAAAATATAGGGCGAGAGCGAACAGAGTAGGGATAGGTAGTCTTCCACAGTATAGGTAAGCTCACAATCGATTCGCTCAAATCCCAAATCGATCCACCCTTCCTGGTCTAACAATTGACGACCGACGCCTTTGAGCTGAGCCTCCTGGCGATCGCGATCCTCGTAGTTTTGCAGCTGGGGGGCATGGCGCTGGAAACAGGGCTGGAGCGATTGCCAAACCGCTTCGCTGGGCTGCGGCGGCACATTCCACAGCAGAATCACATGACCCGGCTGGTCTGGCTGGGACTTTAAGGCCGCTTTGACCTTGTCATAGCCCGGCACTGGCGAAACCCAATGAAATGACGTCGCTGCCACCACCGCATCAAACGCCTCGGCTTCCAGTGGCCATTCTTCAAAGGTTTGATTGACCACCTCGACCTTGGGATAGTCACCACAGCGATCGCGAATAATGTCACAACCCGCCCCACTGGGTTCCACCGCCGTAATCTCAAATCCTCGCTGGGCTAAGGGCAAGGTAACAATGCCGGGACCCGCCCCAATTTCTAAGAGGCGATCGCCGGGCTGAAGATTGGCCCATTCAATTGCACGATCCAAAATCGCGGCGGGATAGCGAGGCCTGGCTCGGTCATAGGCGATCGCCACTGGGTCATACCAACGCCGCCGCTGCTCCAAACTATGGGAATCGCCGTAGTAACCCTTCTGAGTGACGAAGTTTGGAATCCCCTCGGGCTTGGGTTTAACCATGGGCTCGGTCCATCACAGTGGCACAGTTCACAAGGCAGCAGTCCCCGACAAATCAGTCCCCAATCAGGTCTGGGTTGCGGAACCATTCTCCCGCAACCCAGACCTGATGGACTCTCCGCCCAGATATTGATGGTTGGAGCCGAATAATCAGCCCAACCCTTAGCCACAGCTAAGAGAGATAAACAAACCGAACTGGCAAAGCAGAAGCAGGCACCTGGACCACAGCCTTGGCATTATGCTTCGACCAAGGACGAGAGAAGCGGCTCACATACACCACAACTTCATTGGCCAAAACCTTCACCCGTTCGATGGAAGGAACTTCCCGAAAGAAGCCCTCACCAGCGAAAACGGCCAGCACCATGGATTGTTCAAAGTCCACTTGGGGCAGCTCCGCCTCCAGGCCCTGGTGCTCCGCCCAAACCTGAGCCAATGCCGCTTCACTCTTCAAGGCTACCGAACCCGCCACGGGGCTAGGCGCAGACCAGTTCAAGACTTGCTTAGCAAAGCCCGAAGTCTTGCTCTGAGGGAATTTGCTCCTGGGAGCGGCCTTAGTAATGACCGCCTGGGGAAATGCAACCTCAACCGGCAGGGTCATCTCTGCCGTCAAACCATGACTGACATCGGCAATCGCTGTATCAACTACAGCCCCCGCCGCCACACCTGCCGTTACACCAGCAACTCGAACGCGCTCCTGAACCTCTGCCATGACCCTTCACCCAATTAAATAGATAGCGTTTTAACTCAAAAACAATCCGATCTGGCCATTCGAAATGCCTAACAGACCGTCCCTCCAGAATTCCCAAGAACTCCGAAGATTGGGCACGAATACTCTGATCCCGAGCACGTATTACAAAGCTTAATAGGAAACCTCCCTACAAAACTGTCAACGTTGAGCAGATTTGCTTATTGCTACCATTCGGTCCAATCAATCCATAGCGTTAGACCCAATCGCAATGGCGATCCAAATGATCCCTATGGCGATCGCGACTCACCGCCAAGCACAAGCTCTATGACAGTATTCAACGATTCATGGACTGGCCTCCGTAGCAGCGCTTAGGAACCAGTGAGCACGGTAAAATTAGGTCTAGACTTCATCGCAACGAACGTAAGCCATGACTACCGCCGCGACCGCCCCCGTCACCTCCATGGAAGACACCCAAAGAGGTCTACCCGTCACCATCATCACGGGCTTCCTAGGCAGCGGTAAAACCACCCTGCTCAATCACATTCTCACCAACCAGGAAGGCGTAAAGGTCGCGGTCCTGGTGAATGAATTTGGCGAGATCGGCATCGACAACGAGCTGATCATCTCCACCGATGACGATGACAACAACATGGTGGAGCTCAGCAATGGCTGCATCTGCTGCACCATCAATGGCGAAGTCGAGGAGGCGGTCTATCGCCTACTAGAGCGCGATGACAAAATCGACTATTTGGTGGTTGAGACCACAGGCCTTGCCGATCCACTCCCTGTTGCCCTGACTTTCCTCGGCACAGAGCTGCGCGATCTCACCCGCCTAGACTCCATCGTCACCATGGTGGATGCAGAGAACTACAGCCTCGACCTGTTCAACAGCGAAGCGGCCCGTAATCAAATTCTCTACGCAGACACCCTCGTCCTCAATAAGGCTGATTTAGTCGATGAAGCCGATCTAGACCTGCTAGAAGTCAAACTGCGCGACGTCAAAGAAGGGGCTCGCATCCTGCGCACCACCCAAAGCCAAGTGCCCCTACCCCTGGTCCTCAGTGTGGGACTGTTCGAGTCGGACAAGTACTTTGGCGACAAAGCTGAGGGCAAGGATCATGACCATCATGATCATGGTCATGATCACGACCACAGCAATTGCGACCATGACCATGGCCATTGCGAACATGAAGAGGACAAAGTCGCAAAGGACCACAGCGACTGTGACCATGACCATGGCCACTGCGAACATGAAGGCCATGACCACAGCGGCCATGACCACGGCCACGATCACGACCATCACCACCATGGCTCCGCCGATCACCTCGCCATCGACGGCTTTACCTCCCTCTCCTTCGAAAGCGATCGCCCCTTCGCCATCCGCAAGTTCCAATACTTACTGGACAACAAGCTGTCAGAAAATATCTTCCGCGCCAAGGGCATCCTCTGGTTCGAAGAGAGCCAAAAGCGCCATGTCTTCCACCTCAGTGGAAAACGCTTCACCCTGGATGACAGTGAATGGGGCGATCGCACTAAGAAGAACCAGCTCGTCTTCATTGGCCAAAACATGGATCACGATGCCATTCGCGAAGAGTTGCAAAACTGCCTCACCATCCCCTCCAGTAGCCGGGCCAAAGGCTTCGCAACTCGGTAAGCCAGGTTTCCTGGCTCCCGGTTTCCTGGCCAATAACTCAAGCAATGCTCGGTAAACCTGCCGAACGTTGCTTAAGCCATTCCAAGCGATGGTACTCAGACGGATTCCTCTGGAATCCGTCATTTTTCTATGGGGAATCTCTCGCGGCAAGTCTGGGCACACTCTTATATGAGAGCTTCTATCCCGCAACTCCCCATGGCGAAACATCGCCTCTCTTCACTAGGCCGTGCCCTAGACCAGCTATTCAGTCGCAACGGCCATCGCCCCAGCAAGCGCCTAGCCCAGCTCCCCCAAGGTCAAAGATTGCTGGGGCAATTGCGCACCCTGGGGTATTTTTTGCAGGCTCGCCTCTCTCGCCGCCTCGCTCTTTGGGTCTTTGTCAGCATCGTGGCGATCGAAATCATCATTCTGCTGCCCTCCACAGCTCGCCATGAGGAACAACTCCTCGCTGACATCGAACGATCTAGCCTCAATGCCGCCTTAGTCGTTGGCAAACTGCTGCCCGAAGACACACCTGTCTCACTCTTGCAGCAATCTCTCAAGAACCTAGGCCCAGACTTCACCCTCGGCAGCCATATCTACGATGAGGCAGGCACCAAGGTGGGGCAATTTGGCGAGGCACCAAAGCTCACTTTCCAGCAAGCCCAGCAACAGCAGAAGCTCCACGAGGGCGATCGCTATGACATCGTCTGGCAATCCCCCGCCTTTGGAGGCGAGCGCTATTGGGTCATTTTGCGCCAGGATGCTTCCCATCTCCCCGCAGAAATTCGCGCCTTTATCCTGCGAATCGCAGGCCTAGTGGTGATTATTTCCGGCGTCGTCACGCTCTCCACCATGCTGGCCCTGGAACGCATCGTCATCACTCCAATCCTGCGCCTGCGCCAAGATTTACAGAAGGCGGGTCAAGCTGCCCAAGCCGGTCGCATCTCCACCCGATTCCTCTGCCAAAGCTATCGTCGCCAGGATGAGTTCCGCGATGTATTGCTTGCGTTTGAGCAGATGTACCAGGAAGTGGCCCAGGCGATCGCCAGCCGCAACCAAACCACCCTGCGCCTAGAGCAATTAAATGAAGCCCTCGCCAGCCGCGTTCAGCAACAAACCCTCACTGAGGCCAACCTACGGCAAATCAACGAGGCACTGACGCAAGCCAAAGCAGAAGCCACCGAAGCAAGCCAAGCCAAAAGTGACTTCCTCGCCAATATCAGTCACGAAATCCGCACCCCCCTCAACGGCATCCTCGGCTACAGCCAAATTCTCACCCGCTCTAGCAATCTCACAGAACAAGAGCACCATGGTGTCGAGGTCATCAACGACTGTGGCCAACATCTGCTCAGCCTAATTAACGACATCCTCAACCTCGCCAAAATCGAAGCCCGCCACCTGGAACTCATTCCGAGCCCGGTTCATTTAGAATCATTCCTGCAAAAAATCATCGACATCGGCCAAGCCCAAGCAGTCCAGAAAGGACTGCAACTGCAATACCAGGCCCAGGCCCTCCCCCAAGCAGTCCAGGTCGATCCCAAATGTCTCCGCCAAGTCTTACTCAATCTCATCGGCAATGGCATCAAATTCACGGACCAGGGACAGATCATCGTTCAAATAACCCCCTTGAACCCACCCGACCAAGCCTCAGCGCGCCTCCAATTCACCGTTACCGACACTGGCATTGGCATCGCAGCCTCAGAGCTAGACCAGCTCTTCAAACCCTTTAAGCAAGTGGGCAGCAGCCTACGGAAAAATGCCGGAACCGGTCTGGGCCTGGCGCTCAGTCAACAGATCATTCAACTCATGGGCGGCGAAATTCAAGTCACCAGCCAGCCAAGCCAAGGTAGCTGTTTTTCCTTCACCCTCGACCTCCCTCTGACCGCAACCACCCCAGACATGCTCCCGACCTCAATCCCTAGCGGGCAGACAGACAGAAGCGACTCTCCCCTAAGGGCCGACAGTTATCAAACCAATATCCCCGCAGAAATGCTGGAGCAACTGCTTGACCTAGCTCGCCGAGGCAGAGTGCAGCAGCTCACTCAAACTGCCCAAACTATCAACCAAACCTATCCAGGCGATCGCCCCTTTATCAGCACCCTGCTAAAGCTGGCTCAAAAGTTCGAACTAGAAAGAATTGAAGCCATGCTTCAAGACCAATTGCCTACTCCCCCAAAAACGGCAGAGTCAGCACCGGCGGGCTAAGCCGAGAAACTGACCGAAAAGCTGAGTTGAGAAAATCCCCAGCCCCTGTCGGACCGACCCCTGCCAGCCAGAGCCACTGCACAGCAATTATCGCAAGTTGGTAAGGATATCCCCAGCCTGGCTCCCAGGATATCCAGGATGTAGCAATGAGGATGGGGGTATCAAGCCATCCCTCGCCAGCCCCCCATCAGGCTGCAGTCCTCCGCTCTCAAACAAGGCCTTGGTAAATCTAGCAATAGACCGTAGGATCAAGCTCCACACCATTACTGAGCGGTCCGGCAGCGACGGTCACACCATGCGCATCATTCTCCAACGGGTCACCGCCTCCTCCGTCAGCGTCGCGGACAAAACCATCGGCAGCATTGGTCGAGGCTACAACCTCCTCCTCGGCATCACCGCCACCGACAGCGAAACCGAGCTGGACTGGCTCATCCAGAAATGCCTCAACCTACGCCTCTTCCCCGACGGCGACGGCAAACCCTGGAGTCAAACCATCCAAGACATCAACGGCGAAATCCTCGTCATCAGCCAATTCACCCTCTACGGCGACTGCCGCAAAGGGCGCAAACCCTCCTTCTCCAAGGCTGCCCCACCGGACCAAGCCGAAAAGTTGTACAACCAATTTATTGATCGACTCAACTTCACAGGCCTCAAGATTGCAAGCGGACAATTCGGAGCCGACATGCAGGTCACGATCGAGAACGATGGGCCAGTGACTTTAATATTGGAGCGTGAAGCTTAACAGCCGGATATGTCAGACCCAACCCGCCAAGACCGCCAATACATCCAGCAATGCCTCAGCCTAGCTCGCCAAGCCGCAGGCCAAACTGCCCCCAATCCCATGGTCGGCTGCCTACTCGTTAAAAATGGCCAAATCATCGGCCAAGGCTACCACCCCAAAGCCGGAGAACCCCACGCCGAGATTTTTGCCCTGCGCGATGCCCAAGCCCAAGGGAACGACGTTGCAGGAGCAACCGCCTACGTTAGCCTAGAGCCCTGCAACCACCAAGGCCGCACCCCTCCCTGCTCCCAAGCCCTCGTCAAAGCCCAAGTCGCCCGCTGCGTCATCGGCATGGTCGACCCCAATCCCCAAGTGGCAGGCAGCGGCATTGAAACCCTACGTGCCGCAGGCATCGACGTCACTGTCGGCGTTGAAGAAGCTGCCTGCCAACAGCTCAACGAAGCCTTCATTCACCGAATGGTGCACCGGCGACCGTTTGGTATTTTCAAATATGCCATGACCCTGGATGGCAAAATCGCCACTGCCAGCGGCCATAGCCAGTGGATCACTCAACCCGCCGCCCGCGATCGCGTCCACCAGCTCCGCGCCACCTGCGACGCCATCATCGTCGGCGGCAACACCGTTCGCAAAGACAACCCCAACCTCGGCAGCCACGGCAAAGCGAATCACAATCCCCTGCGTGTCGTCATGAGCCGCAGCCTAGACTTACCAGAAGCAGCACAACTCTGGGATGTCAGCACAACTCCCACCCTCGTCTTCACAGGAGCCGATGGCAAGCCTGCCATGGCACAGCACCTCAAAAACCAAGGTGTTGAAGTCATCAACCTCCCAGAACTGAGCCCCAAAGCCGTCTCGGCCAATCTCTACGATCGCGGCCTTTCCACCCTGCTCTGGGAATGCGGCGGCACCCTAGGCGCAGCCGCGATCGCCCAAGGCTGCATCCAAAAGCTCTGGGCCTTCGTCGCTCCCAAGCTCATCGGAGGGAAAGGCTACAGCCCCATCGGGGAGATGGGCTTAGCAACCATGGATCAAGCCCTACAACTGGAGCGAATTCAATGGGAAACGGTCGGGAATGATCTCCTTCTAGAGGGATATCTAGAGAATTAGACCTCTTGAAGGTCCAAGACGAAGCGCCCCCTAGCCTCTGATTTGGAGCTAGGGGGCGCTTCCAAGTCTCTCTCCCAATTGTCGGTAAACAGCAGAATGAAAGCTAGGCCTATTGCAAATCATCTACCGACAATATTTGAG
The DNA here is from genome assembly GCA_938015405.1 of uncultured Pseudanabaenaceae cyanobacterium. GTDB lineage: Bacteria > Cyanobacteriota > Cyanobacteriia > PCC-9006 > JAAUQQ01 > JAAUQQ01. The sequence continues at coordinate 1,069 of CALLPZ010000402.1, read as the reverse complement.
AGCGCTGACGTTTCACTAACTGGAATTTTAGATCCCTAGTTTTTCAAACCACGCCTGTATCCCTGAATTTAAATCCTGTAAAGCAGCTTCCAAACTTTCATACTCAACCCGACCTCGAAAGACAGTTCCGGTAACATCATGGGCAATCGCAAAAGCCTGTTCATACTGATTTACCCCCACCTCAATCCGTCCTCCCTCTTCAGAAACGAACCGATGTAATGCCGGATAGTGGTATTCAAACATGATGAGATGGGAAAACAGTTTAACGCTTCCCCCCTAGGGAAACGTGAGGCTATCCTAGCCAGCATGTTTTGGAACTCACTCCTTCTTCAGATAGAGACAGATCGAACAATCCTCCGAGAGAGGGAATGTCAAATCGGTCTCTGACTCCGCCAAAGACTGGAAGCTCAAATCCAAGAAAGCTCCAATCAAAGCGAATCGAAGCCAGCAGTGTGGGTTCAGCAAGCTTGAAAAAAGCGTCACGCCTCCAAAACCGAGCTAGCCCAACGAATTCAACCCTAGCAACTGCACCAACAGCGGCACCAACAGCGCCGTTACCCCCGCCGACAATGCCATTCCCAACCCTGCAAAAGCTCCCATCTCAGGGCTAATTTGAAAGGCTCGAGCAGTGCCAATCCCATGGGAAGCAACCCCCATGGCAATGCCACGCAAGCTGGCATCGCGAATTTTCAAACGGTCGAAAATCCAACTCCCCATCACCGCCCCAACAATCCCCGTCGTCACCACGAGAACTGCCGTCAGGGAAGGCAAGCCACCGATGGTATCACTCACCCCCATGGCCACCGGAGCCGTAGCAGACTTTGGGGCCAGGGATAGCTGGCTAACCAGACTGCCCCCCAGAAATTTGGCAATGGCAATGGAGCTCAAGGCCGCAGTAATCACCCCCGCGACAACCGACAGCATCACAGGCAACCAAATGGCCCGTAGCTTGGAGAGTTGTCCATAGAGCGGAATGGCCAAAGCCACCGTGGCAGGCCCCAGGAGGAAATGAACAAACTGTGCCCCTTCGAAATAGGTTGCATAGTCCGTATCCGTCACCCACAAAAAG
>CALLPZ010000401.1 GCA_938015405.1 uncultured Pseudanabaenaceae cyanobacterium | reverse complement strand
GTTGCCTTTGATCTTTGCGCTTTAGGTGCAGAGACCCTCACAAGACAATCTCAGCCCTATATCCGGCTCCTCCCCTCTCTGCGCTCAACCTGGACATCATCCAGGCATGAGAACGGCACTAGGCGTTATCCCGAGCCTACGGAGGGGAGAGGAGAATTATTTGTTTGGTCTAGCCAGCTCAGGTTGTTAGACCAAGCCAAATTCTTTCATAGCTGGGAGGAAGTTACGGTTTTCGTGGCTGGGACGGCTGAGTTTGATGAGCGCAAAGCGCTGGAGGGGTGAAAGGCTTTGCCAATGTTGAAGCCACTGCTCCGGGGCGATCGCTAATTCACATTCGGTTGCTTTAGCAACCACATCATCAGGGACAACTGCTTGATTCAGCCAGGCAGGTTGGTCATCGATAGGTAAGGTTTTGGCAGGGCCCCCAGTCTGCTGGGTAATCCAAGCTTGGAGTTCGTCACGATAGATGGCGGCTTCAGCAGAGGTATTGCAAGGACGCTCCACCAGGGTCTGTTTTTGCTCGGCATCAAAGTGATTCCAGTGCTCTAATTTTAGTTTCACCCCACAGGTATCAAGGTTGTAGCGCACCTGCATGGGAATGCAGCGTAGAGATTCCACAAAGTCGGTTTCAAACTGGAAAAACGAGTCCATAAGCTCCTATTGGAGCATGCCGCTCCCCATTAAGTCCTGACTATTGTAGGGCGCAGCTCTTGGCCTCGATCTGTGGGGTTCATTCTTCGCAACGCTGCGGAATTTCGCCAAGTCAGGAGCGATGCTGACCTAGAATTCGGCTGCCATGGTGCTACCCCTCGAAAACAACAGACTCAGCCAGACAAGACCCGTTCCCTCTTCTATCCCTCACCTGACGACGGCATTCTCCAGATCTCCATCTCCTCGAAACTGCTTAGGTTGACCTCGTCACCATCAAGGGCACAATAAAATGGATTATCTCAGGGAAAGTATTCGTGCTGAGCGGACTGTGTCAGCATTTCCACCAGGCCCGCATCACTGTTCAGACTTGGAGCAACCAATCCAAGCTGGTCCGGACAACGTTATCCACCATGGCTTTGCGTGTAGCCCTGGTGGTTCTTAGCTCTGCACTGTTTAGCTATCTTTACTTGGTTGGGCACCAGGAAGGACTGGTTAAGGAACAACTCAGCACCTATGTAGACCAACGCAGTCACCAAGAGGCGGAAGTCTTCCGTCTTGCCCAAGATCGCCATCAAATTCTCAAGCAGGCTTTACTGGAAAACCTAGACTCTGAGGCGAACAGCAATCCCGCAGCAAGACTCTATCGCTGGCCCGATGGCACCCAGCGCAACTATCCCAGCGATCGCAGCTTGGAAGATTTTGATAGCCATCATCACGCTTCAATCTTTCTAGGGCGAGATGAACAGCTCACGTCTAACCTAAAACATCGCATCCAAGTCTTTCAACAGTTGGTCCTGCAATATGGACCGGCTTGGCGCGATCGCTTCACCAATACCTACCTGCTTGCTCCAGAAAATACAGCCGTGCTCTACTGGCCTGAAGTCCCAGGCCCGCTCATGGTGCCAGGGGAGTTTGATATTCGCAAGGAGCCTTTCTTCTACCTGAGCGATCGCGCCCATGACCCCAGCCGAGAGACTGCCTGGAGCAAGGTTTACCATGACCCCGCCAGCCCAGATTGGGTCGTCTCTGTCGTCACTCCAGTCGACTCCCCAGAGGGTCAGCATCTGGCCACCATCGGCCATGACATCATCCTGACGGAACTGATAGAACAGACCAATCGCGATCGACTCCACGGGACTCAAAATCTAATCTTTAGCGCTGATGGGCAGCTCATCGTTCATCCTCAGTTTGGAGATCAAATCCAAGCCCAAAACGGAGCGCTCAAAATTCAGGATTTAGCGAATCCTCACCTCAATCGAATTTTTCAACAGGTGGTGGCGGCTCAAATCCCGAAGCTTGCTCCGGCGACCCAGCTCTCCCTAGAGCAGATTGACCAAACCAGTCCCTCTCGTCCCTCTGTCCCCCAGCTCCTCGATAACAGCATCGACCAGGAATTCCTAGCTGTTGCCCAGCTCGATGGGCCAGGCTGGTACTTCGTCACGCTTTACCCCAAAGCGCTGCTTGCGAAAGATGCCACAGCGGCGGCTCAGTTTGTAATGCTCTCTGGCCTCATCGCCCTGATGATCGAGATGACTCTGCTCTATCGGGTTTTACAGCGGGAGGTGGCCAGCCCGCTATGTCAGTTGGTCAGCACCACAGAACAATTAGCCCAGGGAGATTTTGGCGGTTCAATCTCTGGCGACAACGACCCATCCCCCCTCACAGAACGCATTGATGAGATTGGACAATTGTCTCGGGCGTTTGCCAGCATGGCTCAGCAGCTCCAGGATCTGTTCGAACACCAGGAAAGTCGCATTGCAGAGCGGACAGCTCAACTACAAGACGTCAACCAGGAATTGGAACGCCTCTCTCGATGCGATGACTTAACCCAACTGGCCAACCGGCGATGCTTTGACGAGACCTTAGCGCAGGAATTGCTGCGACAACAACGCACCCAAAAGCCACTCTCGCTCCTGCTCTGCGACATCGATTATTTCAAGCAGTACAACGATTGCTATGGTCATCCCACTGGAGACCAATGCCTAAGAACTGTTGCCCAGCATCTCCAGGGAAGCACCAGACGCGCCGCCGATTTAGCAGCGCGCTATGGAGGTGAGGAGTTCGCCATGATTTTGCCTGCCACAGCCATGGAAGATGGGGTCGCCCTAGCTCAGCAGCTCTGCGATCGCATTCATCAAGCCCAATTGCCCCACGACTGCTCTCCCCTCGGTCCATGGCTCACCATCAGTATCGGAGTCGCAACGAGTGAAGTTCACCCCGAAGCAGCACCATCCAGCCACCCAGCCAACGCTGAGGCGCTGATCGCTGCAGCCGATCAAGCGCTCTATGAGGCGAAGCAAAGTGGGCGAAATCGAGTGGCCCTCAGCCCACCAGCAATACTGTCGAGGTTGAACCAAGGGCATGGGAAATGACCCTCAGCTTTATCTCCAAGCAAAACAGGGCGATCGCGATTCAGGCGTCAAAGCCCGATTGCGATCGCCCTGCTAAGGAACGATTCGATTGTCCCAGCCTTCAAACACTGCGAACAGCGTCGAAAGCGACCTTCAAACCTTCAAAAGATAGCTACGCTACAGCACCACGCTTGGGGTTGGGGCCATACTGATTGCGGTCTGCTTCGCTGTCCAACACCATCAGGACAATCAAGATGATTGCACCGATGAAAGGAATCAAACCTAGTAGCAAAAACCAACCGCTCTTGCCAGAGTCATGCAAGCGCCTAATCGCCAAGCAAACGCTGGGTACCAGCACCGCCAAGGAGTAGATCACGCTTAAGAAGCTGAAGACACTCGTGCCCAGGATGCTACCAATAATGCCGGTGACGATGCTGATAGCAAGGCTAATGAGGAAGCTGAATAGGACGAAGTACCAATATTCAGAACGACTAGCTCGGCCTTGAAAATCTGCGTAATGCTTTTTAATGACGTCGAGAAAGTATTCCTCAAAGAGATTCATAGTCCTATACCACCAATTTACTTAGAACGATAAGAAGGTATAGCGCTTATCAGAGCATTTGAGCAAGATTACTCAAGAGATTGTATTGAGGTGATACATTTTTCTGCTCAAGAGAAAATCAAATAAAGAGGGAAACCCCTTGCCTGGATGGGATTTCAAGCAGTTTCATGATTTTCCTGAAACATGTCGAGTTTTCAAGAAATGCGCTCCGGTGCATAGCCATTAGGGACTCCCATGAGCCTGCGTAATACCTAATTTTTCCAGGGCAACGGCAGCACGAAACAGGGTGGTTTCGTCATAGGGGCGGGCAATGAGCTGGACGCCAACGGGCAAGGAATTCCTATCCGGCATGTGCACCGGTACAGATAAAACAGGCAATCCGATAAATGAAAGGGGTTGGGTATAGAGACCTAGGTGGGGACGCACCAAGACGGATTCTCCATCGATGTCCATGGTGGTTTCGTCGATGAAAGGAGCTTGGCAAGGAGTGGTGGGTGCCAATATCAAATCTACGGTTTTAAAGAGTTCCCGCACTTGGTCGCGGTACCAGCGGCGGAAGCGTTGGGCTTTGATGTACCAGGCACTGGGGATGAGGGCTCCAGCTACGAAGCGATCGCGCGTAGCCCCATCAAAATCCTGAAGCCTTGTTTGCATTCGCTGTAGGTGCAACTGGCTGCCTTCACTGGCGGTGATGAGGTAGGCAGCCGCGCGGGCGCGATCGGATTCGGGCAGGGTGGTGGTACGAGTCGCGTTCAGAGCAGAGGTAACTTGCTCAAAGGCCTGGGCAACGGCGGGGGTCATGCCTTTGGCGAAGTGCCCCGTGGCGATCGCAATTCTGAGGTCGGAGATATCGCCACTGAGATCAATGGTGGCTGGGGGGCGGTTTGCGCAAATGGGGTCGCGATCGTCGGGTCCCTGCATGGCTTCGAAAGTCAAGGCTAGGTCCTGGACGGAGCGGGCGAAGGGACCCACATGGTCGAGACTGCTGGAGAAGAGATAAGCCCCGGCGCGGGAGAGTCTGCCGTAGGTCGGCTTGAGGCCATAGACGCCGCAGAGGGCAGCGGGGACACGGATGGAGCCGTTGGTATCGGAGCCGAGGGTAAGGGGAACTAAGCCAGCGGCCACTGCGGCAGCGGAACCACCGGAGGAGCCACCGGAAATGCGGCTGGGGTCGTGCGGGTTTGGAGTGGTGCCGTAATGCTCGTTGACGGTGACGAAGCCATAGGCATATTCGTCCATATTGAGCGCACCGATGCAGATGGCTCCGGCAGCTTTGAGGCGGGCGACAGCGGTGGCGTCTTGGGCGGCGGGTGGGTTGTCGCGGTTGATTTTGGAGCCCGCGAGGGTGGTGGTTCCAGCGATGTCGTAGAGGTTTTTGACGGCGAAGGGGACGCCTGCGAGGGGGCCGAGGGTTTCGCCGGCGGCGAGTTTGCGATCTACTTCAGCAGCGGCAGCTAGGGCGCTGTCGGCGAGG
>CALLPZ010000400.1 GCA_938015405.1 uncultured Pseudanabaenaceae cyanobacterium | reverse complement strand
CATGTGAAATAATTAAGAAAATCTAAAGTTGCGCTGCCACCCCATTGAGACCCAGCGAATTCTCCTGGGCAACCTAAGCGGGTTAGACAGAACACTTTGGTCGACGGAAACATCGGAATCCATGGTTAGCAGCTACTCCCCTCCTTCCAGTCCCGCCTCGCGCAATGACTTTAATGACATTCGCCAGCATCTGGATAGCTACTACCAGCCGATTAAAACCGTCATTCTCAGTCGGCAAAATCCCATTAGTGGCTTGCTGCCTGCCAGTACTGCCATCACGACCCATGGCGACTACACCGATGCCTGGGTGAGGGATAACGTTTACAGCATTTTGGCCGTGTGGGGGTTGGCGATCGCCTATCGCAAGTCGGACCTAGACCCAGGCCGCACCTTCGAGCTAGAGCACAGCGTCATTAAACTAATGCGCGGCCTGCTGTTCGCCATGATGAAGCAGGCCCCCAAGGTCGAGAAATTCAAGGCCACTCAAGATCCCCTCGACGCACTCCACGCCAAGTACAAAACCCCCACAGGTGATCCGGTCGTTGGCGATGACGAATGGGGCCACCTCCAGCTCGATGCCACTTCTCTGTTTCTGCTGATGCTGGCAGAAATGACGGCCTCGGGGCTATCCATCGTCTACACCATGGATGAAGTTAACTTCGTCCAGAATCTGGTCTATTACATCGGCCGCACCTATCGCACCCCGGACTACGGTATCTGGGAGCGAGGCAACAAAATCAACCACGGCAATGCTGAGTTGAATGCTAGCTCTGTGGGTATGGCCAAGGCGGCTCTGGAAGCGCTGAATGGCTTCAATCTCTTTGGCATTCACGGCGGGCAAGCTTCGGTGATTCACGTCTTACCCGACGAAATTGCTCGTGCCCGTGCCACGCTCAAATCACTACTACCCAGAGAATCCAGCTCCAAGGAAGTGGATGCCGCGACCCTCAGCGTGATTGGCTTCCCAGCCTTTGCCATTGAAGACAGCGCCCTTGCCGATCGCACTCGTAACGAAATTATTTCCAAGCTCCAGGGCCGCTACGGCTGCAAGCGTTTTCTGCGGGACGGCCACCAAACCGTCGTGGAAGACCACAACCGACTCCATTACGACCCCTGGGAGCTTCAGCAATTTGAGCATATCGAATGCGAATGGCCGCTGTTCTATACCTATCTAATGCTAGATGGACTGTTTCGGGGCGATCGCGAGTTCGTCGCAGACTACCGCAGCCGCTTAGAGTTTGTCGAAGTGAAACAGGATGGCATCGCCCTTCTGCCCGAGATTTACTACGTCCCCGAAGCCCAGGTGGAAGCGGAGCGAGCCGCTCCTGGTAGTCAAGCCCGCCTTCCGAATGAGAACGTCCCCCTAGTCTGGGCTCAAAGCCTCTACTACCTAGGGCAGATGATGGACGATGGTCTGCTCGCTCCCGGCGATATTGACCCCCTGGGTCGCCACACCCACCTGGGCAAACTGCGCCAGCCCACTGTGCAAATCGCCCTCGTTGCCGAAGATGCCGTCCTCCAAGCAGAGCTCGAAGCCTGCGGAGTCGCCACCCAAACCCTCGATCAGCTCAGCCCGATCCAGCTCTACGAAGCCCAAGAACTATCCAAGCTTTACCAGCACATTGGTGCCAACGAACAGCTCAAGCTCACCGGACGTCCCCTACGCAGACTGCGCAGCCTGACCACCTCTCGCCTCTTCCGCATTCGCGGTGAAGCCATCGTTTTCTTGCCTGCCTTCCTAGACTTAGAGCAGTTCTACCTCACCCTGGACGAACCCTTCCTAGTCGCCCAAATCAAAAGCGAAATCGCCTATCTGCACCGCAACTGGCGGGAGCTGGGCAAGCCCCTCCTTACCCTGCGCATCACCCGCGCCATGGTAGAGAACGGCCGCGAAGCCCTGCTAACACTGATGCAGGAGCTGAACGATGGGCGCTGCGATGGCGTTCCAGTCAAAGTAGGGCCGCTTCAGCAACTGATGCTCACCGCAGGTAGCGAACGCATCGATGACCCCGGCAGCTTTAGCTTTACGCCCTTTGGCTCTGCAACCTCCAGCATCCGCGAAGCAACGCTAAAACTGAACCTGGAACACAACCAGCCCCTCAGCAATCAACAAGAATTTGACCTAGAGGTCCAAACCGAGCTGGAAAGCATCTTCAAGCTCCTGCGCCAATCTGAAAACCTTTATGAGCAAATCGAGCTACTCCAAACGCTGCGCGCCTCCAAGGGACTGAAATTCGTAACCCCCTTCGTCTCAGGGCAAGGTCCCATGACGGTGGAGGAACTAATCCACGAAGTCTACGAAAAAGCCAGCCAGCTAAGGCTCTGGGCCCTAGTGCGCCGTGCTGCGGCCCTACTAGAGAAAGTCGATATTGGCCTCTCCGATGCGGTGACGGATATTTTGGTGCGTCGCAAACAAATTGCCGTGGGTAAGGCCTACAGCGAGGCTTCGCTGATTACGCAACCCCTAGCCAATCCAGAGCTGAAAGCGAAGCTGCGGGAGTTTTGTCGAGAGGACATTCGCGATCGCGTCCTCACCCAAGAAATCCTGCTCCACCTCGGCGTCCTGCTCAACGCTGACCCCGAACGCTTCAAGGGCTTCCTCACTCTGCGCGTCGGCTACTTGATCCTGCTGCTCACGAGCCAAATCGCCAAGGAGCAAAAGCTGACCCAAGACGAAGCCTACGAAGCCTTAATGCAGCAAAGCCCCTTCAAAATCAAGATGATGCTGCTGGCGGTACTGGAAGGCTATGACGACCTCAATCAGGTATTGCAACAGCAAGAATCCTTGCACATTGGACAAGCGGCTCAATCAATCGAGTTTGTCGTAGCCCAAGACACCTTTGAGGGTCATAGTCCGGAAAGCGAAATGATGAACCGTGACTGGCGGCAGCGCCGTCAACTCGAAGGCTCCCTCAACCTCGTCCCCAAAGACTTTTACAAGAGCGTTTGGCAGTTGCTTAACCAATGTAAGGGCGTGGTCATCGGAGACAAGCTGGAGCGACGCAATCGTCTCGATAGCTACCCCTTGGTTTTGGAGATGACGCCGGGTGAGACAAACTTTGCCCTGCGCATCGAGCATTTGCTCAATAAGATTCAGGCCCCGGAATATCGGCAAATGAACATTGAGGCGCTGTTGGAATTGGCGGCGATCGCTCAACGCAACCCAGAGCTCAAAATCGAAGATTACCTCGTCCTTGATGTCTTAGTCGGTCATGCCGTCCGCATTGCCTGGCTGGATGAATATGAGCAGCATCGGGATAACTACAGCAGTCACAAGGCCAATGCCTGGAGTGCGTTTTATCAAATGCCGCCAGCGGACTGTGCTGAGGCGATCGCCCGTGCCTTCCGCTATTTGATTGAGTCCGGTTACAGCAGTGAAGAAGACCTAGCTGCATCGGAACCGGCACCCAGCCCAGAGGAAACCGCCACTGCCACCACAACGGCGAGTTGAGGAATGGTTTAGCATTGTCTTGCTGGTAATCAGACGACGACTGACCAGTTCGTGACGGTTCGTTGAGGCTCATTCACCATGACGATCGCTCAATCAAGAGCCACTTCACCACCGAAGGGAGCACCGCCCTTGGAAAGTGGCGATCGCCTCACGCGCCCTGAATTTGAGCGTCGCTACGCTGCTGCACCTCATATTCGTAAAGCAGAACTCATCGAAGGAACGGTTTACGTGGCTTCTCCGCTCCGGCATGAACAGCATGGCAAACCTCACAGCCGCATCATGACTTGGCTGGGGCTCTATCAAGCGTTGACACCGGGCTTGGACCTCAGCGTTGAGCCGACGGTTCGGTTGGACCTAGAGAATGAACCTCAACCGGATGCTGTGCTGCTGATTAAGCCTGAGTCAGGGGGGCAAACGCGAATCGATAGTGATGGATACCTGGTCGGGGCTCCCGAGTTAGCCGTTGAAATCGCCGCCAGCAGCGTTTCGATTGATACGGGGAGCAAGAAACAGATTTACCGTCGCAATGGCGTTTTGGAATATGTGATTTGGCAATCCTATGAAAACCAGCTGGAGTGGTTCGGTTTAAATGATGGAGCCTATCAGCGACTGACGCCCGATCGCGATGGCATTATTCGGAGTGTGGTTTTTCCAGGGTTGTGGCTTGCAGAAGCAGCTTTGCTTGGGGATGATATGGCTCAGGTGTTAGATGTTTTGCAAGCGGGCTTGGCTTCTCCTGAGCATGGGGCGTTTGTTCAGCGGTTGCAGAAGGCTTAGCGCGATCGCTATCTACCCATGATGATTCCATCGCTTTTGCTTGGCTTGGGTGTCTGTTCCTAGGGGTTGCAAAGTATGGGCCTGCTGAGGAACGGCAAGTTTGGGCGGTGGGATTGGTGGTGGCGGCGGTGATTTATCGCTCTTCAATGACTCTAGGCAGAAATAAATTATGATGTAGGAGCTGAAAGCCAACGATAGCCAATGGTAGCTCCGCGTAGTGCCAAGCCAACAGTGAGGTTTGTTGATGACTATTGTGAGATGTACCGAGGTCTGT
>CALLPZ010000399.1 GCA_938015405.1 uncultured Pseudanabaenaceae cyanobacterium | reverse complement strand
CCGCGAATTTAATCGCCAAAATGCCAGCACAACTGATAACTATGGTGCAGTCTGGGAAAGCCGGGACAATGGCGAGAGTTGGTCGATTCGGGGGCGGATCAACCCTGGAGACAAGGGTTCAGGCTACAACATCAAGTCCGTAACCTACGCCGCCGATAATCAAACGCTGTATGCGGCTGTGGAATCTCGAGGCGTTTACCGCAGCCAGGACCAAGGTGCAACTTGGCAAGCCATGAATGGGGGCAAGTTCAGCGATGCCAATGATATTGCAGCCCACCCCAATGACCCCAGCACACTCTGGGTCAGCACAGAAACCGGCTTGTACAAGACCCAAGATGGTGGCACAACTTGGTCCGCCATTAACAATGGAATCAATGCCAATCACGTTCGTGGTGCTTGGCAGGTGATTGAAGTTGCTCCCTCAAACCCCAATGTCTTGATGGCAGGCAACTATCGCAGCAATGCCATCTATCGCTCCCAGGATGGTGGCAACTCTTGGCAACAGTTACAAAATCAACCGGACACAGCCTTTAAGGAAGGCATCACCCCCCATTCTCTTAGCTTTGACCCCAACAATGCCGATCGCGTCATCATTGGCACCTTTGTCACAGCCTTCATTTCCGAAGACCAAGGCAACTCCTGGTTTGATGCCACATCAGAGCGTGCCGATGTAGGGGCCAATGAATGGAAAGGTCGCGGCTTTGCCGGCTGGGTCGGTCGCAACATTGAGTGGAATCCTTACAAGCCCAACCAAGTAGCCTTTCAGGGCATGGATGAAGGCACTCTATGGCTCTCCGATGATTTGGAAGGCTGGCGAACCCTGCGAGAACAACCCAATGGTGCCCTTAACTCCATTGAGCAATTTGGCGGCGGCTGGGATGTCACCTTTGCTGCCGATGGCCAAACCATTTACACCACATTGCATCAGCAATACGGCGATGGCGATTCCAAACGTCGCGGCATCGCCAAGAGTCAAGATGGCGGTCAAACCTGGGCCTATCTCAATAACCAGCCCGGCGGCGTTGCCAATAAAACAGATCATGCCTATGAGATCCATGCCTTACCCGGCAACCCCAATCACGTCTGGGTACGGGTGGATAAACAGCTCTGGCAGTCCCAGAACGGCGGTAATTCCTGGGATCGCATCAGCCTAAATGGGGCCAATGTAGTTGATATCGCAGCGCCCACCGATGTGGTGAGCAATCCAGCTGATGCCATTATTTATGTGGCAACCCAGTCCGGAGTTTACCAATTCAAAGACAATCGCTGGACAAACTTAGGAGGAGTCGGGGATGGCGAGGGCGTAGAGCTGGAAGTCGATCCCCATGATTCCAGTCGCCTGTATTTAGCCAACTGGAACTCTGGCAGGGGTGGCCTGTACCGCTTTGAGAATGGCAACTGGAGTCAACTCTCAGATAATCGCTATGTTTCTGATGTGGCCGTCAGCCCTACGGATCCAAACCTCCTGATTGCCACTACCAATCAGACCCCCTACAAGATGAGCAATAGCGCTCCGGGGATGATGATTTCCCGCGATCGCGGTCAAACCTGGGAATTCGACAACGATGGCCTCGGTGTGATTCGAGCCCAAACTGTGGAGTTTAGCCCCGACGGCAGCCAAGTGGTTGTTGGAACAACCGGGGGGGGCTTTTTCATCTCTGACCTAGATGGCTCGAATACCCCTCGTATCCCCGTTGCTCCCCCGAGCCTGGATTCTGGCGACTTTTCGCCCCTGCAGCCTGAAGTGGTCTCTCCTGCTATCGCTGAACAGCCCACGCCCATAGACCCGGCCATCCCAGAGGTTGCTCCAACAGCTCAACCCACAAGTCCGGCAGATCAGCCGAAGACTTCGATGTCTTTGCGGGTGGAAGTGGAAGACTACAAAGATTTCCAAGATAGCAGTGCTCAAAACGAAGGTGGTGCCTATCGGAACGATGCTGTAGATATTCAAGACAGTGGAGACGGGGGCTATTCCCTCGGCTGGATTCGCCAGGGGGAATGGTTAACTTACCAACTCGATGTCGCCGAAGCCGGCAACTATCAAATCGTTGCCCGAGGGGCTTCTCTGATCGACCAAGCCCATAGCTTTAAAGCCACAGTGGAAGGCCAATCCACCCAAGTGGATCTCAGCGGAACGGGTGGCTGGAAAAACTGGCAGGACTTCACCTCCCAGGGCACCATCTCACTCAAAGCTGGCACCAATGAACTGCGATTGGATATGCAGAGCGATCGCTTCAACCTCAACTACCTTGATCTCGTTAAAGTGGATGACCCTGTTGCATCCACACCTCCTGCCACGCCTCCAGCGGCTCCTAGCCCGAGCCAACCTCCAGCGATCGCACCGATCGCCACAGAGATCCCCGAGGCGATCGCTCCCACCGCCTCGCCACCTACCACTCCACCTCGTTCCCTGCGCATTGAAGCCGAAGACTATCAAGACTTCAGCGACACCACGAAATACAACTTCGGCAACGTCTATCGCAATGATGACGTGGATATTCAAAACAGCGGCGACGGCGGCTATGCCCTGGGCTGGATCCGCCAAGGTGAATGGTTGACCTATGAATTTGATGTCACCACCCCAGGGGAATATCAGCTCGTAGCCCGGGGCGCATCTTTAATTGACCAAAACCATCGCTTCCAAGCCAGCATCGGCCAGCAAAACATCAATGTGGATCTCCAGGGCACGGGAGGCTGGCAAAACTGGCAAGACTTTGCCGCCACAGAAACCCTTTCCCTAACAGCAGGCCGCAACAGCTTACGGCTGGATATGCTAACCGACCGTTTCAACCTCAATTATCTAGACTTCGTGCCTGTACAACCTTCCCTCGTAGGACAAGTCATGGGTGTTTCAGCATCCGCAGCAGACTTGCCCTCGGAAGAAGCCATGGTCGTCAACCTAGAAGAACAAGCAGCTCAACGCTTTAACCGCGATCGCGACACCGAAGGTAACGACCCTCTACTCGGCAACGGAGCTTCCAGCTTGAACAGTCACAGTCCTGAATCCAATCACGCTGGTGCCGCAACAATCCTCGGCTTTGCCTTAGAGGAATTCGCGGGAGAGACAGAAGAGCAAGAGAGCTATGACACAGCTGCGCCAGACTGGTCCCTTAGCGAACCAACATCGCCCAGTGGACCAGGCCCCAGCTTTAGTTTGGACTATAGTTTCGGCATCTCTGACAACCCTAATCATGCCCAGTCGGAACGAACAGAGCATGACCTAGCAGGACTGGGAACAGCTCAACTCGGGGGTGATCTCGCCACCTGGGAAAAGCTGGCCCTCTCCGCAACAGCAGCCTAGCTGAGACAGCAGCTAGGGGTAGAGGCTGAGCCCAAACCTCTTACCTCAGAGCATCCTGTCCTTTGCAACCCGGGCGGTCCTCCCGTCTCAATCCTGCAAGGGAAAGCGATTGCTACAAACCAAATCTCCCCCTCGACGAATCCAAACCCAAGGCGTCCACCCCCCGTCATCCTGCTGAATGTCCAATGA
>CALLPZ010000398.1 GCA_938015405.1 uncultured Pseudanabaenaceae cyanobacterium | reverse complement strand
TATTCAACACCGGGTGTCTTAAGCAAAAGGTGAAGCGATCGCCCCTAACCCACGGCCCCTTCCAGCTTCAAGCTCAAGAGTTTATCGGCCTCAACCGCAAACTCCATGGGCAACTGGTTGAACACATCCTTACAGAAGCCGCTAATCATCATCGAGACCGCGTCCTCCATGGAAATGCCCCGCTGCATCAGATAGAACAGCTGGTCCTCGCCAATCTTGGAGGTGGAAGCTTCATGCTCCACCTTGGCTCCAGGATTCTGCACCTGTATGTAGGGGAAGGTGTTGGCCGCCGCGTTATCCCCAATCAGCATGGAATCGCACTGGGAATAGTTGCGAGCGCCCTCAGCATTGGGGCCGATCTTGACCAAGCCGCGATAGCTATTGGAAGAGCGTCCCGCCGAAATCCCCTTGGAGATAATTGTGCTGCGGGTATTCTTGCCCACATGGACCATCTTGGTGCCTGTGTCCGCTTCTTGGAGATTGTTTGTGAGGGCAACGGAGTAGAATTCACCCACGGAGTTATCGCCCACCAACACACAACCCGGATACTTCCAGGTAATGGCCGAGCCGGTCTCCACCTGGGTCCAAGAAATCTTCGAGTTCTTGCCCTTGCAGAGGCCGCGCTTGGTCACAAAGTTGTAGATACCACCTACACCATTCTCATCCCCGGCAAACCAGTTCTGAACGGTGGAGTATTTGATATCGGCATTCTCCAGGGCCACCAGTTCAACCACCGCAGCATGGAGCTGGTTAGTATCAAACTGTGGCGCAGTGCAGCCTTCTAGATAGCTGACTTGGCTGTCATCTTCAGCAATAATCAGCGTCCGCTCAAACTGGCCAGTATCAGCACTGTTGATCCGGAAGTAAGTCGATAGCTCCATGGGGCATTTAACGCCCTTAGGAATATAAACAAAAGACCCATCGCTAAAGACCGCAGAGTTCAGCGCAGAGAAGTAGTTATCTCCCACCGGCACAACGGTGCCCAGGTACTTCTTCACCAACTCGGGATAATCCTTCATTGCCTCAGAGATAGAGCAGAAAACCACCCCATGCTTCAGCAGGTCTTCCCGGAAGGTCGTGGCGATGGAGACACTATCAAACACAGCATCAACCGCCACATTGCTCAGGCGCTTTTGCTCCGAGAGGGGCAAGCCCAGCTTCTCGAAGGTTTCCAACAGGGCCGGGTCCACCTCATCCAGGCTCTTCTTCTTTTCCTGAGCCTTGGGCGCAGAATAATAAACGATGTCCTGGTAATCAATCTCGGGATAACCCAGGGCCGCCCAATCTGGCTCCGCCATAGTCAGCCACTTACGGTAGGCCTTGAGCCGGAACTCCAGCATGAACTCTGGCTCTTCTTTCTTTGCAGAAAGCAGCCGGACAACATCTTCGTTCAGACCTTTGGCGATCTTGACGGTTTCGATGTCGGTAACAAAGCCGTACTTGTAGGGCTGGTTGACCAGTGTTTGAACGGAAGCGCTCATGGGTGAAGAGTCTGGATGTGGTAGCGAGGGTGAATAAAGGCGTAGCGACGACTATTGGGGGTTCGTCGTTGCGCGAATTTCTTCGGCGGTGATGTCTTGTTTATCCCCAGCGAAGTCGTTGTCTTCGGTGAGGAAGAGCATACAGTGGCACTCATGGCGCTCACGCATGGGAACACAGGGGCAATTCCAGTAAGCCGCAGCGACTTCCGCTTCCTTGTCCTCGTAGTGGCGGCAAGGGCAGAGGGGGGCACCCAGTTCATCCTTATGCTTGGCCAAGCCTTCGATGACGACAGCAGTTACGCCGGGATCCACACAGAAGTAGGTGCCACTGCGCTTCGCATAGGTCTGGGAGAACTTTCGCATAGCTTCCAAACTTCTTTCGGAAGCATGCTGGGGGCTTGGGGGATTAGACATAGCGATGCAGCAGTGAAACGAAACAGTGAAACGGACGGGGGACTATAATCTGGTAAAACAACAATAGTGTTGCTTAAGTAATCCTAACGCTACTTTGGCAACAGGGTTGTTGTCAAAGTCCACTTTACATTTATTCAAGATCTTTGGAATGCCCAAGGATCATGGCTTTTAGCAGTATGGATTGAGACCAGAGTCGAAGCATTTTAGGACTGTTGACAAGGCATCAGCATTCAAAACTTCGGCATCCCAAACGCCCATGAGCCTGTGTGGGCAACTTGACTATTGGCTTGAGTGTAATTGTCTGTCGCTACCGCGAAACGCATGGCTGCAATTCAAAATTCCACAACGAAGGATGACATCCTTCAATATCTGCTAAAGGAAGGGGAGGCCACGGCTCAGAAGCTGGCAGAGGCGCTTAGCGTCACGCCCCAGGCCGTGAGGCGCCACCTCAAAGATCTCACAGAAGAGCAACTCATTCTCCATGAAGTGGTCCCAGCGAAAATGGGCCGGCCTCAGCATGTCTATCACTTGAGCCACCAGGGGCGAGCACAGTTTCCAGCAAACTACGATCAGTTTGCGGTTTCGCTGCTCCACACCCTCTCAGAAACCGTTCCCCCCGAGCAGTTCCGAGCCATTATTAAGAGTCAATGGCAAAAGAAAATTACGGAGTACCGAGAGCAGTTAGGAGAAGGTTCATTACGCTCTCGTCTACAAAAGCTGACGGCTCTGCGCCACTCCGAAGGCTTTATGTCTGAAGTGCATTCAGCTGCGACAGAGGGAGAAGTGGACCACCAAGACCGCTTCGTCGTCACGGAATATAACTGCGCGATCGCTCAAGTTGCAGAATCTTTCCCCACAGTCTGTGGCCAAGAGCTAGAGCTCTTCACCTCTCTCTTTCAAGACTGCACTGTCGAGCGAACCCACTGGATGATTAAAGGTAAGAACTATTGCGGCTATTTGATCCAAGCCAAACACTAGGCTTGGATCAAATAGCGCTGCTGTGCGGACTGTATCAACAACAACCCGACAGTGCGGATCGCATTGCAATCGTTCATTCCTCCATGATTAACCCGACAGACCTCCTCACCCCCGAAGAATCGGCCCAAGTGGATGGGGCTTTGATGACCTCCAAAGACCGCTTCTCAACTCGTGTGGCCATCTATGCGCTGCGCATCATGAAGCAAATTGCAACAACGGCAGCAATTCAAATCGACGGCGTGGGTCCCAAAGAACTGGGAGAGTTTCTTGATAATGATGCTGCAGCCCAGGAATCCATGGCCGCTCAATCTATGGAGATTGACGGCGACTTTAAGCAGTTCTGGTCTCAAATTATCTTGTCTGCCCGCAAACCTTTGAGGGCGATCGCCCAGGCAAACCAAACAGGCTTAGACTCCATCGACACCACACAAATCATCAGCTGGTTCGAAGCCCAGAGTAAAGCAGCCCTAGACAACAAATAGGGACATAGCATTAGCCATGTCCCTATTGAGATGTCGAAGACGATTCAATTTCGCTATAAGAGTCTGAGCAACGCTCAAGCCATGCTAGAAGTCTTCGTCGTTCTCAAAGTCGTTATCAAAATCACTGCCGGGCAAGGAGAGCCGCACAGCGGAGCCAAAGCCCGAGGAACGAAACTGCTCCAAAATCAAGGGTGGCTCCAGCGAGGCTGGAACTGAGATGCGAATCGCAAATTCCGTATCGCCTGGAGGAACCTCAGGAATCAATCCCAGGCGAGTGCGATTCTCCATCACAGAATTATGGGACTTGTCGTAAACCCGGCCAAAAACGTCGGCATCATAAACGACCTTGCTGGTCGTATTTGTTGCAACGCCAGAAATCAAGTAGCAATCAGCTGGTCGGCCGCTTCCATCACTCGTAACACTCCCCTCGGCCATCTCAGCCGGACAGGGATTCGCCTCAATATCTCTCAGGGCAATTTTTGTAATGGCCTCGGCAGGGCCAGCAAACGAAGCAATGCCTAAAACAAACAACGCCATCATGGCCAATGCCTTGCCCATCCATCGCTGAGTCCAGCGAGAAACCCATCCCTTTTCAACCATTACCTTTCCTTATGCCAAGCCTATGGTTTCTATTATGAAGGATGACTGCCCCTAGGAGGCTCAGCCTAGCCTCATGCCCCCTAGGGGTGACGGAACCTAGGACTTAGAGAGTTCCGGTTGGTCTGCCAAACGCTGAGACGTGTAGCCCGTCCCTCTCACCGTAATGATCAACTCAGGGTTACGGGGATCGGGTTCCAGCTTGGAACGGAGGCGAGCCACATACACATCCACCACCCGCAGATCTGCCGCACGGCGAGGTGGATAACCCCAGAGTTCCTGCAAGATTTCAGCCCGAGGAACGACTTCCCCAGGCTTGCGGAAGAGCATTTCCAGGAGACTGAACTCCGTGTAGGTCAAGGGAACCCGTTCGCCTTCACGGAAAACTTGACGACGGTTGGTGTCAATTTCCACGCGTCCCACCGCAATAACCCCTTGCTTGTTGGGGGCAGAGGCAGAGCCCATCGCCACGCGGCGGAGGATACAGGCAATACGAGCTTCTAACTCTTTGGGAGAGAACGGCTTAGCCAGATAATCGTCTGCCCCAATGTCTAGACCGGCAATGCGATCGGCGATCGTGCCCAGCGCCGACAACATGATGATGGGGATGTTAGAAGTTTTCCGCAGAGTCCGACAAACGCCGTAGCCATCCAATTTGGGCAGCATCACATCAAGAACCATCAGATCTGGCGTCTCTGATGCAAAAATTTCCAGGGCTTCTTCGCCATCGGCAGCAGAAATGACTTCGTAGCCTGCCATGGAAAGGCGCATCGTCAAGATGCGGCGCACGGCGGCTTCGTCGTCTACCACTAGAATTTTATGTTTCTTGGCGCTTTCTTCTTTCTTATAGCTAGCCATTGAAGAAACCAAGGTTAGTGCGGGTTTTATTAATTTACCAATTGTAACAAACCATCTCAATTCTGCAGTTAAAGACTTCTTGTAGTTACGTCAATGCTTTAAGAAGTCAGGAGGAAAAGTCCTCGAATCCCTTTATTCAAGAGGTTTTGGAGAGATTCCAGATAAGTTAGAGAAATTACGGAATCCAACCTAGAATCAGGCCTCTAACCAAGATTAAAGGTTAGAGAACCATAACTCTAGCCCTTGACAGTCGCTCAGAATGCTTGACCTCCTGCACCAAAAGACTTTCTAGCACCAGACATCTATGCGGGCAGCCCGTGCCTGGATAGATCAGCGATTATCCCAAGCAGTAGCAGCATCGGCGATCGCCCCATCCACGGTCTTCTCTCCTAGCATCGCCGCCTGAAGATTGGTATAGATGGCGTTCTGCAGTTTATCCAGATCCTCCATCGCTGGCACCAAGACCTCGGCTTCATTCATCTGGCTAGCACTCACAGCCCGGGCTTGCTCCACTGCTGATGCCTGCTCACCCTTACTTTCCAACTCGGTCTGGTAAGCCGTCAGGGCATCCACTGTCGAAGGCAACACATTGGCAGCTTTGGCGAAAGCCAACTGATTCTCAGAATTCGTCACAAAGAGGGCAAATTTGAGGGCTGCATCAGGGTTATCAGAGCCCTTCGGCACCACTAAATTCATCACAGCGACATTCTTTTTGCCCGTCTCGCCAGTCACCTGGCTGCTAGCTGCTGAAGCCGCTGCAATGGTGGGTGCATTAGTCGAAATGCTATTGAGGAATTCCGGACCAGAGGAAAGCACAGCCGTTTCACCAGCTTGGTACAGTTCGATCGCCCGGCGGTGTCCCTGGGTCAACACCTCCCGAGGGAGCAGCTCTTTGTCATAAAGGTCCACCCAATATTGGAACGCTGCTTTGCCCTCCGGGCTATTGAAGGCTGCCTTACCCTCCGCATCTACCAGGGTGACACCCATCTGCACCATGGACTCCAACAACTCTGCCGAATCATCAGCCACTGCTGTCGTAAAGAAGGCATACTTGCCCGTTTGGTCTTTCACCGCTTGGGCAGCTGTCGCGAGTTCGTCGTAGGTCTTAGGCGCTTCTGCCACCCCTGCCTCGGTCAAAAGGTCCTGGTTAAAGATAGACACCCGTGTCGTCAAATACCAAGGCAAGCCAAAGCTCAAATCTCCGAGGGTGCTGGCCTGCCAAATATTAGGTAAATACTCTTCCCGCTGCTCATCGGAGACCTTCTCATTGAGATTGAGCCAGGCATCTCGACTGGCTAACTGGGAGGCGAAATTGGGGTTGAGATTGACCACATCCGGTGCTTTTCCTGCGGTCACTGCCGAGAGAATCTTGGTCTCCATAGCGCTCCAGGGCACATCCACCCAGTTCACCGTCACCCCAGGATTATCCGCCTCAAACTCATCAATCAGCTCCTCGAAATACCCCGTGAACTTGGGTTGGAGCTGCATTGTCCAAAACTCGACTTCATTGGCATTGGAGCCTGAATTCCCACCACCACAGCTAGCCAGGCCCAGGCTCAACAAGCCCCCGACCAATAAGCCGCTAAAAAATCGCCGTCCCATTGTGGTGGGTCCAAAGCGATGGTTTGGGCGTTGCTCTGTTCGATTCCAGCTTGCAGGTGATGCCATGGCAGGGAAACCCCAAAAGTCCTGTAGTGAACTGTCTATATCCGAAATAGTAGGGTAAACCATCAGCAACGACATGGCCCTCAACCATTGAGTCACAACTCAACAGTCAGCAGGCATAGCTCCGAGAACCAAGCCGTCCCGATGGTCTCCAAGTCAATTGCATACAGCCGATAGTAGGTGCCAACACCTGGGCAACCTAGGGATAAGCATCAGCATCGTGATCTCGTTACCGCAGGTGGAGCTCTCATTTCTCACAGGAATGGCACCATCCCCTCGGAACCGGGGGTCAACTCAAGGACATCACCCAAGTAATCTCCATGGCCCACTTCGCAGCCGGGTCCCAGCCACGCCGATCCACCTCGGGCTGGGGCGCAGATCTGGCTGAGGTTAGTCTCGACGCATCCTTGCCTCCTGCTCAGCAGCAAACGCGGCGCAACGCTCCAGATGGCTCTGCCAGCTCAATGCGGCAGGCCCCAAGGTCTCCTAATCCAGATGACTTCCCCACGCACTGGCTCGATGCAGAACGCCAGCATCGGGAGAAGCTGATGTTGGGAGAAGGCGTCACGGAACTCCTTCGCGATCGCGATTACAGTTTCATCCTCGGTGGTGCCCAACAGCACTATGCCGTACCTTCCATCGGCGACTGCTGGCAAGCAGCCCAGAGCGCCATTTATCGACTGGTCCGTGCCTGCGATGTCCTAGACCAGGACGGCATTGCCCTATACACCCCTGCCATCGATAACCATGGAGATCGCAGCTTTTCTCGCTACACCAATGTCACGGGTCAGCAGTTGCCCAAGCTCCTGAGCTACCACCTCCCGCCCCAAGCTCTCAATCTGGCCCAGGTCATCGAAGATGCCCTTGAGGATTATTACCGTCGCAAACGCGAGGGACTGACCAAGCCCAATGGTGAGATTATTCTGGCCCTATTTGATGGTGAGCCCGAACATCAGCGAGCGCTTGTTAAGACACTCGTACGGGCCACATATCACTTGGACCATGCGGACGAACTAGGCATTGGCCTACTGCAAATTGGCAATAACTCCATCGCCGAAGGCTTCTTTAGCCTATTGGAAGAGGACCTAAAGCTAGCTCGCGCTCGCCACAGCCTCGTCAAGTTTGCCAAAATCGATAGTCTGGAATTGGATAGCCTGGCAGCCTTTCTCCAAGCCGTGGCCCATCGTTAGGCCTTCAGGGGCACGCCCTCTAACTTGAAGCTAATTGCCCAAATCTAGCAGTCCTGGGGGTGGCGTCAGTTCAATGCGTCCTGCCTCCAAATCAACCACAGGCACAATGTCGTGGACAAAGGGCACCAGCAGGCGAGGCGCTTTCTTGGGGCGAGCTGCTTTCTTGCGTTCTCTGGCAGCCTTGCGACGCCCCTTACGGCGGGTAAATGCAGCCTTTTCCTTAGCCTTAAATTCTTTTTCGCTCAGTGCTTCCGTGGGCTTCGCCTCAGCGGTTGAAGCTGCAGCTTCATGACTCTGCACAGCAGCATCGCCAACCTCAGCCGCTTGAGTGCTTGCATCTGCATCGGGCATGGGCAATTCGATTTCCAAGAGGTCATTGCCTACGGAGATCAAATCCACGACCCGGCCAATGGATTCTCCCGTTTCCTGCAAGAACACCTCCAAGCCCACCAAATCCATCACGTGGAATTCGCCATCATCGAGTTGAGGGCGATCGCTCTCAGGCACCAACAGCTCCGCTTTACGGAGATCTTCTGCTTGATCGCGATAATTAATGCCCTCTAATTTGACAACATAGATATTTTTCTTAGGAATATAGCGGCCTTTCTTGAGCTTGACCTGCTCCGGCTCTACTTGCCCTTCACGACGGATCCAACGCTCGCCTGCAACCAAAAAACGGTCAGGGAAATCCGATTCTGGATAAACCCTCACCTCACCATTCATTCCTTGGGCTGCCACAATCCGGCCCACCGTAATCCAGGCATTGGGAGTCGCTGTCTCTATCGCATCGGTCATTTCATCATCTCTTCGTAGAGCCCTGAATATCGTCGCTAGCCCTTGGCCTAAGCGACCAACATGGAGCCAATGCCACTATCTGTCAGAATCTCCAACAGCAGAGCATGGGGAATCCGGCCATCAATAATGTGGGCTGCCTTCACCCCTTGGGCCAGCGCACGGACACAGCAGTCCACCTTAGGAATCATGCCGCCGGAAACCGTTCCATCACTGATTAGATCCCGCGCACCGCTAATGCTCACTTTAGAAATCAGCGTTGTTGGATCGTGGAAGTCCTTGAGAATGCCCAGGGTATCGGTCAGCAAAATAAGCTTTTCTGCCTCGAGCGCAGCGGCAATCTCTCCCGCGACAGTATCCGCATTGATGTTGTAAGCCTGCCCCGCCTCATCCACTGCGACGCTAGACACGACAGGAATGTAATTGTTCGATGAGAGTAGTTCTAGAATGTCGGGATTGAGCAGGTTCACATCCCCGACAAAACCAATACCTTCCTTACCCGAAGGACTGGCAGTAATAAGGTTCGCGTCCTTGCCACAAAGGCCCACAGCAGCCCCGCCAGCCTGGTTGATCAGGGTGACAATTTCTTTGTTGACACGACCCACAAGGACCATTTCAACAATGTCCATGGTGGCCGCATCAGTGACCCGTAGGCCGTCCTTAAACTGGGGCTCAATCCCTACTTTTCCGAGCCAGGTATTGATCTCCGGCCCACCACCATGGACCACAATGGGGCGCAAGCCCACACAAGAGAGATAGACAATATCCCGAATCACCTTGTCCTTGAGGCTGCTGTCCTTCATGGCAGCGCCACCATATTTCACCACCACCGTCCGCCCAGCAAATTCCTGGATGTAAGGAAGGGACTCACTCAGAACACGAACGCGGGCAGCAGCATCAAGATTCACAGGGCTGTAGAAAATACAGGGACA
Organism: uncultured Pseudanabaenaceae cyanobacterium; assembly: GCA_938015405.1. Taxonomy (GTDB): domain Bacteria; phylum Cyanobacteriota; class Cyanobacteriia; order PCC-9006; family JAAUQQ01; genus JAAUQQ01. Next base: position 3,110 of record CALLPZ010000398.1, on the reverse strand, counting down.
AAAGCGAAGCAACAGCATGCTCTTGGGCTAACCCCAAGTGGTGACGCACGCTAGGCCACAGTGGAAATCAAAGCCAGCTCCACTTGCTTTTCAGCAGGTTGCTGAAGTTCAGCCTTGATATTGGGACCAAAGAACTTAGTGATCCGAGAATGCTTATCTTCCCAACGGGAGAAATCAATCATCGGAGAATCAAAGCACAGAACCAATGTGTACTGACCTTCATGCTCTTCTTCACGAATTGCATTGAGTACCGGACGCTCCTCATCAGTAGGGCTAAGGCCGAGATATTCCAAGGCACTATCAAGGTGAGCTTCTTGGCCATAGCGATAGCGGGTGACATCATTGCGCACCTGCTTTTGCGTTTCAGTGGCCTGCTGCTTACGCAGGTCAGTCACTTGGGCCGTCGGAGCAGGCAAGGAAGGAACCGGGTCAATCTCAGCGGACTTAAGTGCCAGGCCACCAATCAGAATGGGAATGCCGTAGAAAAAGCCGACGAGGTTTAACGTTGGCTTATCCAGTGCGTAGGCAATGAAACCCATAATGGTGAGCACTAGGCCCACAGTCAGGACAAACGCCCCCAAGGGAAGTTTACGCATAAGGTTTCTCTATTTCGGCGATCGCCAGAAGAAGTTTTGTAAATAACCTCCTTATCTTAGAACGCTCCTACCGCAGACGCTTGCTTGGCGAAGGATTCCTCTCCTCTAACGAAAGACAAAAATGGGCAGGCCCGATGAGGGCCTGCCCATTTGCTAAGAACTGACAAGAGATGAGACTCAGCGTCTACACCGTCATAATGTCCTTCTCTTTCTCAGCCAGCACTTCATCCATACGCTTAACGTACTTGTCTGTCAGCTTTTGAATGTCGTCTTGGCGATCGCGAGACTCATCCTCAGACAGATCCCCAGCCTTCTCTTCTTTTTTCACCGAGTCCATGGCATCACGGCGAACGTTGCGCACCGCCACTTTGCCTTCTTCAGCGTATTTGGAAGCAATCTTGACCAGTTCCTTGCGGCGCTCACTGGTCAGAGGGGGCACGTTAAGGCGAATGGTGCTGCCATCGTTACTGGGGTTGATGCCCACATCGGACATCATGATGGCCTTCTCAATATCCGTCATACTGCCCTGGTCAAAGGGCTGAATCGTAATTGTCGAGGCATCGGGCGTATTGATCGTCGCCAAGGACTTGAGCGGCGTCGCAGCCCCGTAATACTCAACATTAATGCGATCCAAAATGGAGGCATTGGCTCGGCCCGTACGCAGGGTATTGAAAGAGCGTTGGGTCGCTTCCACAGATTTCTTCATCTGTGATTCAACTTCAGACAATTTCACGCTGACTCTCCCACAATGGTTCCAATAGATTCTCCCCTAACAGCTCGCCCAATGCTGCCATCTTCAAACAAGTTGAAGACCACAATGGGGATAGAGCTATTTTTACAGAGGGCGATCGCAGTGTTGTCCATCACCGCCAATTCTTTGGTGAGGACTTCGCTGTAGCTCAAACTATCGTAGCGCTTGGCGTCTGGGTTTTTCGCAGGGTCTGAATCATAAACCCCATCCACCTTCGTCGCCTTGAAGACAACATCGGCGTTAATTTCCGCTGCGCGTAGGGCAGCAGCAGTATCTGTCGTGAAGTAAGGGTTACCGGAACCCGCGCCGAAAATAACCACGCGGCCCTTTTCCATATGGCGAATGGCACGGCGACGAATATAGGGTTCGGCGACTTCCTGCATGGCGATCGCAGTTTGCACGCGGGTCGGCACTTCAATGCGCTCCAGCGCATCCTGCAGGGTCATAGCATTCATCACCGTGGCAATCATGCCGATGTAGTCTGCATTAGCCCGGTCCATGCCCGAGGCAGCCCCCTTGAGGCCGCGAAAGATATTGCCACCGCCAACGACCACAGCAATTTGCACGCCGCTAGCAGCCACCGCTGCAATCTCTCCAGCGATACGGGCCACCACGTCAGCATCAATGCCATAGGCCAGGTCCCCCATCAGGGCCTCACCACTTAACTTTAGTAATACGCGCTGGTACGCCATGCTCCGTCTACCCCATTCGCGGCCCGGTCGTTGCGGTTACTGCGGCGTCACGGTCATTGCGGCCTAAGGTCACACAGGGCAACATCAGACCTTACGGTGATGTCAAGCTGAAACGGCGACGTCGGACAGAACAGCCACGGCGGGCATATTTTTCCAGAACACCATAAGCTATGCCCGTGCATTTGCATATGTATGGCTCTAGGCAAGTTGGATTCTAGACTGAGACTGAGACATGGAAGTCGGCCATGAGGGCTGGAGATTTCACTCACTTACAGGCCAGCCAGAGCGACCTTAGCGCCAGGCAATAGCAGAGCCCTCCACTGCTGTTTGGGTTACCGTAATCTCCTGGCCGTAGAGCAAATCCATCACCGCTGAGCGAAGATATCGCTTCGACACCAAGCTCGCATCGTTAGGGCTATCGTCCACAGCCCCCTGGTAGCGAACTCGACCTTCACTATCGAGCAAGAAGACTTCAGGCGTGCAGCTCACCTGAAATGCACAGGCCACATCCTGGGTAACGTCACGAATATAGGGAAAGTCAATCTTTTGCTGGGCAGCAAAGCTTTCCATCGCGGGCAGGTCGTCCGCAGGCACTTGGACGCGATCGTTGGCGCTGATGCCAATGAGCCTCAGGCCTTTCTCGGCGAACTCTTCCTGGAGTTGTTGTAACCGAGGCAGGACCTGCAGAGAGGTCGCACAAGGAGCACTCAAGAAGACAATGGCGATCGCCTTATGAAACTCCAGATAGCGCGCTAGGTGGTGGACATCGCCATCGGTGCCGGGAAGTTCAAAATCCGGAGCATAGCGACCCACCATGGAGGGCTGGTTGACCGGGGCAGTATCAGGACAAATCATGGATAGCTAGAGTGGCTCGCACAAAGAGCTGGATACAAAAGCAGAGAAAGCAGGTATCGATGCAACCAAGCCCAGTAAATAAACCATCACTAGACGGTATTGACTCACGTCTAGCATTCCCGTGAAGCCATGGGGATCACCGATATTGAGGGTTAAGTAGGTTGAGGGTTCTGTCAGCGAGCTGCCAGCTACCGAGAATCTGCCGATTGGCATCCC
>CALLPZ010000397.1 GCA_938015405.1 uncultured Pseudanabaenaceae cyanobacterium | reverse complement strand
ACCAAGGCCATCTCCCGGTCGGTTTCGTTTAGGTCAGTTCTTTAATTATCCTAAATAGGGGAGCGCTTCGATCATGAACGCTTCGTAACGTAAACAAATTGCAACTGGTTTCGCCTCTATGTCAGCTCCAGCCCCAGCTTTGTCCGTACCTGTGGATCAAATTCGCTACAACGACCAGGGATTGGTGCCTGCGATCGCCCAGGACTACCTCGACGGCACGGTGCTGATGATGGCTTGGATGAATAAAGAGTCCCTGGCCAAGACCCTAGAAACCGGCGAAGCCCATTACTGGAGCCGCTCCCGCCAAGAGCTGTGGCATAAGGGAGCCACCTCGGGCCATTTTCAAAAAGTTGAAGGCATTCGCTATGACTGCGACAGCGATGCGCTGCTGCTGACGATTAACCAAGTGGGCGATATCGCTTGCCACACCGGAGAGCGAAGCTGTTTTCACCAGCTAGGCGAAGACGAAAAAATTGCGCCGCCAGGAGACATGCTTAGTCAGGTCTTTGATGTGATCAAAGACCGTCGCGACAACCCTAACCCTGAGTCCTACACTTGCAAACTATTTAAGGGAGGTGACAACACCATTCTCAAGAAAATTGGCGAGGAATCGGCAGAGGTGGTCATGGCTTGTAAAGATGACGCAGCTGATGAGATTGCTGGAGAAGTTGCGGACCTGATGTTCCATGCCATGGTTGCGATCGCCCACCACAACGTTGACCTGCGAGATGTCTACGCCAAGTTGGCTTCCCGTCGCCGCTAAGAGCAACATCGATTGAGCTTTGTCGATGTCTGTTTCCAGTGCTTAGATCAACAAAGGCCCCCGGATGATGAATTCATCCGGGGGCCTTTGATTTAGAGGTCGTTAATTAGCGACGACTAAGCGAATGCTTAGTTACCAGCCAAACCGCCAACCAAATCCTTCAGGCCGCCCAAGGAGGACAGAACGGAATCTGCATCGGGAGCATCGGAAGCCAAGCCAGTGCTAACTTCAGCGATTTTCTCTTCGATACCGGAAGCATCGCCAGGAATCACACCCTTGAGGTTGCCCCAAGCGGTCTCAACGCCGGAGAAAGACTCCTTAGCAGCAGCGAAATCACCAGACTTCACAGAGTCCACGGTGGAGGTGATGGAAGAGGTCATGCCGGTCACGCCATTTTTGAGGGCAACCAAGCCACCGCCAGCAGCGCCAGCAGCATCGCCAGCAGCGCCGGTTGCACCGGAAGCTACATCGCCGAGGGTCTCAACGGTACCGGAAGCTACGTCACCAACGGTGCTAGCAGCGCCGCTAGCAGCATCGCCAACAACATCCACAGCACCACCAGCCACGTCGCCAGCTGCACCAGCTACGTCACCAGCTGCATCAACAGCGCCGGAAGCCACATCACCAGCCACGTTGCCAGCTGCATCAACAGCGTCCACAGCACCGTCAGCTACGTCTTTAGCAGTGTTGCAGCTGCTGAGAGCGAGCGTTGCGGCTAGGCCTAGTGCGAAAACAGAAGTAAAGCGTTTCATAATCACACTCCTCAGGGATTATTGATTAGGGCCGCCAATCCAATGCAATTGCATTGAGGCATACCAACGAAAGCGGAATGAGTTGCGGAAATCGCAGCTGAATTGTTGAAGCAATTGCTCACAACTTATTCATCAAACTTCACGCTGGACAAACATACGGCAATGTTTAGGTTTTTTTAACCGTAGCTTGTGGGAATTGAGTGCTGTAATCCCAAGAAAATGTAATGCAGAACACAGCGGAAATCCCGCCCTTTGGGGAATTGGAGCATTCTCCCTAGGGAAAATGGAATGTATAAAAACCGTGTTTTTTCTTTACTTATGCTGTGTATAGCCCGAACTTATGCGATCGCAGTAAACCTCGACAGGCTTAGCGATTCAGCTCCAGGATGACCGGAGTGTGGTCGCTAGGCTTTTCTCGCCCGCGAGGAGTCTTGTCGATTGTGCAGGCGATCGCGGCGTCATGGAGTGCAGGGGAAACGTAATGGTGATCGATCCGCCAGCCGCGATCGCGCTGGAAAGCTGCTGTGCGATAGTCCCACCAGCTGTAGTGGCCTTTCTCGGGGGTGAACTTGCGGAAGGCATCGATAAAACCCTGGTCGAAGATATGGGTTTGCAAGGCTTCTCGCTCCACAGGGGAAGACATGATGTGTTTGGCGATGGTTTTGTCGCCATCTTCCTTATAGAGGTCCTTATCTTCGAAGGCGATATTGAAGTCGCCACAGACACTCACCTCAGGCTCCGTTTCCAGCAATGTCTTCAGGTACGTTCCCAATAGGTTGAGCCAGTTGAGCTTGTACTCGTACTTTTCACTGCCGATGGAAGAACCATTAGGGACATAAAGGTTGACGATGCGAACGCCATTGAGGACACCACTAATGACCCGTTTTTGGGTGTCCAAATCGCCCACTGTGTCAGCATCCACAATCGCCCCAAAGCCCACATCCGCCCGTTCCATGGGCTCCTTCGTGAGGATGGCCACGCCGTTGTAGGACTTTTGGCCAGAGACATAGCAGTGGTAACCCAAGGCCTCGATTGCTTCTCGGGGAAATAATTCCTCAACGACCTTTGTCTCTTGGAGACAGAGAGCATCTACTGGGTTCTCCTGAAGCCAGTCTGTGACATGCTCCAGGCGGCTGCGGACGGAGTTGACGTTCCAAGTAGCGATCTTCATCGGACAAGTGGCTCAGGTTCGGGATGCAAAATCAGGCAAATTCCAACTTACCCCCTCAACAGGCTCAGGGTGAACCTTCAGTCAGTGCAGGATCAACGCTCATTTTTCAGGTTCATTTAAGAACGCACACCAATCACTCCAGCTCCCGGCATAGAGCTGGGCATTGTCTATGCCTGCCATGGCCATGGATAGCAAGTTGACACAGGCTGTGACGCCGGAGCCGCAGTAGACCATCGGAGATTGGCCTGATTCTGTAATGGCTTGCCAGCGATCTGCCTGGTCTTCCATGGGCATGGCAAAACCGTTTGAGTCCGTCACGCCTTGCCAAAAGGCATTGATCGCGCCTGGAATGCTGCCTGCAATGGGGTCAATGGGCTCTACTTCGCCGCGATAGCGTTGGGGCGATCGCGAATCAATCAGGGGCGTCTGGGCGGAACGAGCTTGGACTGCGGCTCGGCTAGCCAGCATGGCAGGGCGAGGTGCCGGGATAAAGCTGCCCTGTCGAGACTCTGGAATGCCTGGATTGATCTCGTAACCTGCGGCCTGCCAAGCGCCCCAGCCGCCATCTAGCACCGCGACCTTGTCATGGCCGAAATAGCGCAGCAGCCACCAGAGCCTGGAGGCAAAGGCAAAGCGAGAATCGTCATAGGCCACCACCTGAGTTGCTGCGGTGACGCCGCATTGGTTGAGCTTTGCTGCGAATTTCGCTGGATCTGGCAGGGGATGGCGACCCCCAGGGGCGGGCAGCTGCGCGGTGACGGGGCTAGAGAGGTCGCGATCCAGGCTGAGGTAATGGGCCCCAGGAATGTGGCCTTGCTGATAATCAGCTTCGCCTTGCTCTGGGGCGGCTAGGGCAAAGCGACAGTCGAATACAACAATGTTGTCAGCGTTATTGGTTGCAGCCTTGGTGAGGCGATCGTGCAGCCAGCTTGCAGAAACCAGGGGCGAAGGAGCTTGGGCCAGAGCCATAACATCAATAAAGCGCGGGGTCGCTTCTATTCTCACCCGTTTGACTCCCAGTATTGGACTTCCAGTAAAGGCCTTCTCTATTTGGCCTTGAGCACTTTATGAGAAGCGCAACTGGGTGACTGAGGTATTGGCTTCGTCAAAAGCTTCAGGAAAGCGCTGTAAAATGATGTTGCGCTGGACGTAACGTTTCGTTGTTAGGCGGTCCCTGGACCTGGAATCAGGCCGTGCTTGCTAATTGAGCGATCGCTTAGCCACCGCAGTAAGACATGTCATTTATTTAAGACCTCAAAAGGAGCAACCCCATGGGTGGAGAGATTTTTAACACCGCTATTTTGTTTTCGCTGGTTATTCCCCTAGGACTTTTCCTAGGCGCAGCGCTGTTGAAAATCCAAGGTGCAGACAAAGAGGTTTAAAGCGTCTCGGGATGAGGAGATGAGGTTGTTGTGCCTTAACGGTCCAGGTTCCCCCTCACCCCGTTGCTCATATTGGGCGTTTCAGTTTGCTGAAGCGGAAATGCCCTGAAACCCTGACTTTTCAGCCTTTAATGCGTTGCTGTGCCTCCGTTTTGTGGGGAATCACGGCGGCGCATTATTCGTAATCTGATAAAATTGATTACAAAAGTTTACGAATATCCTTTATTCCCTTCCCCATGACCATTCTTGTCGTTGGCGCAACCGGTACGTTAGGCAGGCAAATTGTCCGCCGTGCCCTAGATGAGGGTTATCAGGTGCGTTGTTTGGTACGGGTTCCAACCAAGGCGAACTTCTTGCGGGAATGGGGAGCTGACTTGACTAAGGGGAGCCTCGTCAATCCTGAATCCCTGGACTATGCTCTGGAGGACGTGGACATGGTTATTGATGCTTCTACTGCGCGTCCTAGCTCTCCCCATAAGCCCATTGACTGGGATGGCAAAGTGTCTCTCATCCAGGCTGCAGCCAAGGCAAATGTAAAGCGATTTGTTTTTTGCTCCATCGTGGATGCTGAGAAGTATCCCAACGTTCCCTTGATGGACATGAAGTCTTGCACAGAGAAGTTTTTGGCTGAGTCTGGCCTTAACTACACTGTCCTCCGCCTAAGTGGCTTCTTCCAGGGGTTGATTAGTCAGTACGCTATTCCTGTAATTGAAGGTCAGACCGTTTGGGTGACCGGCGAAGCTTGCCCGATCGCCTATATGAACACCCAGGATATTGCCAAGTTTGCGGTCAAGGCCCTGTCCACGCCTGCCACAGAGAATCGTTCTTTCCCCGTGGTAGGGCCTCGTGCTTGGGGCACTTACGAGATTGTGCGTCTCTGTGAGCGCCTGACCAGTCGGGATGCCAAGATTGCTCGCATGCAGTCTGAGACGGTGCGCTTTATTCGCAAGGTGGTGGGCTTCTTCAAATGGGGCAATAACTTGGCTGAGCGTTTGGCTTTCACTGAAGTGGTAACTTCGGGTGAGCCGCTGGATGCAGATATGGAACCGGTGTACGAAGCTTTTGGCTTAGACCCTGCTGAGACAACGACCCTAGAAGATTACCTAGAGGAGTATTTCTCTAAAATCATGAAGAAGCTGAATGAGCTGAATTACGACAGCAAGAAAGACAAGAAGAAAAAGCTGCCGTTCTAAGCTTTCATCCTTGATGGTTTGGGATTTTCGTAAGCGGTTTAGCTTTAGCTAAGCCGCTTTTGTTTTGGGCTCAATTGGGGCGGGTCGAAGCTTGGGCGGAATTGACTTGGGAGTTGCATCGCCTGAATGGAGGAGAGCTGCGAGAGTTAGGTTGACCTGCAACTCTGCTATTCCGTGGCCTAGGCTAGGGGTGGCTATCCTCGCTACGATACAATCGGTCAGAATGTCTGGCGAATGAAAATATCTGTCCTTAAAGACCGTCACGACTGATATGAAAGAGTTCAAGGGATCTGGTCTGTAGGACTGGTCTGTGGGACTTGTTGTCTTTACTGTCTCAGGCAACTCAAGCTGTTGCGGTGAGATTGTCGCCATTGGAAAGAGAGAACTTGCGTGCCTAAGGTTGGCATTATCTATAACGACAGCAAGCCCATCGCCTGTCGAACGACCGAGCAATTGCGGCAGTTTTTTCAATCTGCAGGTTGTGAGGTGCTGGCTATTGATGGCCAGGCTGGGATCTTGGGCCATGGCAAGCTGAGTAGCTGCGCCGTGGATGTAAATGATGAGCCCCACCGGGCCATCACTGATCTAGTGCCGCCGGGCTTTGATGAGCAGATGAAGTTTGTCATTGTGCTGGGGGGAGATGGGACAGTCTTATCGGCTTGTCGCTTGGTGGCTCCCGCAGGAATTCCCATCTTGGCGGTTAATACCGGACATATGGGATTCATCACAGAAACCTATTTGAGTGGGTTGTCCGAGGCGATGGATACCCTCTTAGAGGAAGACTTTGAGCTGGAGGAGCGCACGACACTCACGGTCAGCTTGTTCGAAGGGGAGCGGCTTTGTTGGGAGGCGCTCTGTCTCAATGAAATGGTGCTCCATCGGGAGCCCTTGACCAGCATGTGCCATTTTGAAGTCAAGATTGGTCGCCATGCGCCGGTGGATATGGCTGCTGATGGCATTATTGTGGCTACGCCGACTGGCTCTACAGCCTATGCCTTGAGCACCGGAGGGCCTGTGATTACACCGGATGTGCCTGCCTTACAATTGGTTCCGATTTGCCCCCATTCCTTGGCCTCTCGGGCACTTGTTTTTTCTGAAACAGAGCGGGTGGTGGTTACTCCGGCTACGCCAAACCCAATGGTTATGGTGGTGGATGGCAATGCAGGCTGTGCCGTTTTGCCGGATAATTACGTGCAGATTGAGCGCTCTCCCTACAGTGCCCGGTTTATTCGTTTGCACCCCCCCGAATTCTTTCGCTTACTCCGGGAGAAGCTTGGATGGGGCTTGCCACACATTGCTAAACCCACCTCTGTTGAGCTGCCTTAGGAGTACGACTATGAACCTCGATGCAACGCTTCATCGTGTTCTCGTTGTCATTTCAGATGCTGAACTCGTGAAATCGATTTGCAAGGATTTGAAGCAGCTGGGGTGTTTGCCCTTTAGTGCTTCGACCTCCATTGAGGCGATTCAGCAGGTGGGTCGCTATGAGCCGGAGTTGATCTTGGTGGATGCCAAGCTCCAGGGTGAGTCGGGGCTGCGCTTGTGCGAGCAGCTTCGAGGCATGAAGGTGACGACCCCACTGTTGCTGTTGATGGCCCAAGACAATGTGGATGACCGGGTGGCTTGCCTGGAGTCTGGGGCTGATGATTATTTGCTCAAACCCTACCGTAGTGATGAGTTGACCCAGCGTGTTGAGCTTTTCCTTGAGAGCGATCGCGGCTCCCAGGAACAGGTGCGGTTTGATGACTTGTCTTTAGATATGGCGGGACGGCGTGTCTTCCGTGATGGCGAAGCGATCGAATTGACGGTGAAGGAGTTTGAACTTCTCAAGTATTTGATGGACCATCCCGGCGAGGCTTTGACCCGAGAGCAGATTCTAGAGAACGTCTGGGGCTACGACTTTATGGGCGAGTCCAATGTGATTGAAGTGTATATTCGATACCTGCGCCTCAAACTCGAAGAGGGAGGCGGCAAGCGCTTGATCCAAACGGTCCGAGGAGTCGGTTATGTCTTACGAGAATCCTAGGCAATCTGCGCGGGTCTTATCCGGCGGGCAGGTGAAGGTTTTATATGCTCGGGGGATCGCTTTAAGCCTCTGTGCAACAGCCTTGCTCTTAATGGGGTGTGTTCCTAGCCAAGTGGCTGTTAGTGAAGGGACGAGCAGTGAAGGAGTGGAAGCTGAAGTAGATGGTTCTGGGCAGGTGCGCTCTGAGTCAAGTGAATTGAAAGATGCCGCTAATGCGAGTTCTGACTTGCTGGGTTTGGCCCAGGTCTTGCCCGTGACCGCTCAGGTGGAGTTGGGAGGCGAAACGATTGATCTAGAAGTGACCCGTACCCCGGAGGAACAAGCGACGGGACTTATGTATCGGTCTAGCTTGGCCGACGATCGCGGCATGTTGTTCCGCTTTTCCCCTGCACAGCCCGTGCGGTTCTGGATGAAGAATGTCGTGATCGACCTGGATATGGTCTTTATCCATGAGGGCAAGATTGTAGGCATTGCGGCAGATGTGCCCCCCTGTGACAGTACTCCCTGTGGAACCTATGGTCCTGGGTTTGGCGTTTTGGTGGATGAAGTGATTGAGCTGCGGGGCGGGCGGGCGGCCGAGCTGGGTTTGGCTGTGGGTGATGCTGTGGTGGTGAAGTCTTTGGAGACCGAGACGCCTTAGCGCTATTTCGATATAGACGTCATGACAGACTAAAAAGCATCTCTGCAATTTAAGGCGGAGACGCTTTTTGTTCCCCAGGGCAGGGACTTTCCCTGGGTTAAATGCTGTCTATGGCACGACGAACAACAAGGCACTACTCGCGGACAACATAGCCCACTCCACGAACGGTTTGTACGAGGCGAGGCTCACCTTCAGCTTCAAGCTTGAGCCTTAAATAGCGGACGTAGACTTCGATGATGTTGGAGTCTCCCATGAAGTCATATCCCCAGACCTTTTCGAGGATTTGGTCACGGGTGATCACTTGGCGAGGGTGGGATAACAGATATTCCAGTAGCTCATATTCCTTGACCGTGAGTTCCATGGTGCGATTCCCTCGACTGACTTCTCGGGATTTGCGGTCCATCCTCAGGTCGGAGAATTCCAGGACATCAGCCTCGGTGGGATTTTGTCGTCGTAGGTTGGAGCGCACCCGGGCTAGGAGCTCCTCCAGACTGAAGGGCTTAATCACATAGTCATCCGCGCCTGCATCCAGTCCCTCAATGCGGGCAGCCACTTCGTCTTTGGCTGTCAGCAGAATGACGGGCGTTTGTAGACCCGTGGAGCGCAGCCTGCGGCAAATCTCGACGCCACTAATGCCGGGTAGCATCCAGTCGAGAATGATTAGGTCAGGGTTGCTACCTCGAGCTTCTGTCAGACCTGCTAGACCGTCGTGGGCTAGGGTCACTGTGTAGCCTTCCTGGGCTAGTTCTAGCTCCAGTAAGCGAGCAAGTTTGACTTCATCTTCGACAACCAGAATATTTGCGCTCATGGGGATAGGAAGGGGCGGAGAGGTTGGGGAATGGGGTCAAGAATGGAGTGGCAAGACCAGCGACCCGTGCCTTGGGTGATGAGGGAAAGCTGGCTTTGGCAGAAGGCTTGGACTAGGTTGAGTTGACCGAAGGGAGGTACAGGGTGAAGGTGGAACCTTGGTTGAGGATTGATTCTACGGTAATTCGTCCCCCCATCGCTTCGATCAGCGTTTTGGCGAGGGAGAGGCCCAGGCCTGTGCCTCCCTTGCGATGGCGAGCTTCGTCAGCCCTGTAGAAGCGCTCAAAGATGCAGTGTTGCTGCTCTGGGGGGATACCAATACCTTCGTCTATGACTGAGATGGTGATCCCGTTTGGTGAAGCTACTGAGGGAAGACTAGCAAGCTGCAGGTAAATTTTGCTTTGACTGTCAGAATATTTCACTGCATTGTCGAGTAGATATAGCAGGATTTGATGGAGGTGCTGGGTATCGATGAGGGCGGTGACGGGGTCTTCTGGAAGGTTGAGGACAACAGAGCGCTGGTAAATTTGCTGGGTGCGATCGCACACTTCGTAGAGCAGGGGCTGGAGCAGAGTGGGTTGCGGGGTGCATTTGAACTGGCCGCTGTCAGCCCGAGCGATCGTGAGCATTTCCTGGAGCATTTGGATGGTGCGCTGGGTCTCTTCTGCGGCGGTTTCCACTGCTTCTATTTGCTGGGGGTTGAGGTTTTGACGACGGCGCAGCAGGCTTTGGAGATAGCCGTCAACGATGGCGAGGGGGGTGCGCAGTTCATGGGAGGCATCATTGACGAACTGGCGCTGCTGATCCCAAGCCTGGGACAGGCGTCCCAGCATGGCATTAAAGCCTTCGACGAGGGCCTGAATTTCCTCAGGAGCCTGGTCTTCTTCCAGGTGTGCTTGCTCTAGGTCAGAGGCAGATATTTCTTCGGCGAGGCGGTTGATACGGGCTATGGGCGCTAGGCCTTTGCGCACGATGGCCGCGATCGCGGCCATCAGAATCAGGGTGATGAACAAATCTGCTAACAGCAGTTTGGTTAGGCTTTTCGTGATTTGTTGTTGTTCAGCGGTGACGTCGTAGGCAAGGTAGAGATCGAGGTATTTCCGGCTATTGTTGCTTTCTAGGGCTTGAGGCCAGGGAATACGGCGACGACAAGCTAAAAAGTGGCGATCCCCCCAAGTTACGTGATGAGTCATGCCCTGGTTCCCCACCATGGGGTTGAGCACCTCGCTGGAGAGTGGATCTTCGGCTGCATCGCTGGATTGGGTGATCAACTGCTGTTGGTCATCACGTACCCAGATCAGAGTGTTGCGCTGCAGCGGATCTAGGCGAGTAATCTCTTCGATGCTGGCTTGGATGAGCTGAGAGAGTGCCTCATCTGTATTGATAGCCTCATCTGTCGAAGAGAATTGAGCAGTTGTCAGTTCTTGAGGAATGACAGTGGCGATCGCTTTAAGGCGTTGCTTATGATTGCCGATGAGCTGTTGTCGCATTTGCATCGCTGCCCACCCCGTAATACAGGTTGAGCCTGCCAAGGTCAGCAATCCCACATTCATAATCAGGCGCTGCTGCAGAGAGCTGCGCCGCCGAGGCTTCGGTTTGGGGTCTCGTGAATTCTGGCAGGAAGGGGGAGCATTCAAGGGCTGCTGAGCCTTGGGTGATTGAGGTTGGTTTGCCTGGTTTTTGGAGCTGTCCTGTCGTTCTTGGCCGACTTCCAGTGGTGGCGCAGTTGCATCCTGGGCTTGCTCTTCGGTTTTCTTGCCAAGCGTTTTCTTGCCCATCGCAGGAACAGTCCCACCCGTTTGGGGAGGAACTGAATTGGAAGCGTTGAAAAACGGTTTGACCATTATGGATGGAGCACAGAAGAGCTTGGCAAGAGGCGTTATTGAGATGTGAGCAGAGGGGGGGACGACTCGTGACTAAAACGGCTTCGTTCCACTGGTTTCGGCATTGTAGTGAAAGCGCTGGGTGAAGTCTGTTTCGCCATATAAGTTGAAACTCAGGACGGGGTCGTTTCCAAGGGCTTCAACTTGGTGGATGGCATCGGGCATGAAGGTGATCAGGTCACCCGGCTCCAAAATGGCTTCACTGGCCTGAATCATGGGTTGGTTTGCCTCTTGAGGCTGCCAAAAGCGATTGCGTTCCTGACCATCGAGAATCGCTACCAGCCCCCAGGCACCGTGGTTATGAATGGGGGAGGTCATGCCCGGATTCCAACTCACCAGCTGAATCGTGAGAGGATAATCCGCCTCGTCATACAACTTTGTCACGCCCCATCCTCGCTTGGGATCTGGAGCGGGGCATTGCATCATCATCCAGGGAGATTCGTTAAGGAAACTGCGCACGAGGGGGCGAATCTGAGCCAGCCTTGAAGCATCATCGCTATGGGCCAGCAAAATATCATCCAGCTGGGTTAAAAAGCGGTAAAGCCGATAGGGAGAAATAACCGCCTCATCGCTTTCGACCGGGACGATGGTCTGAGGATTGCTGTTGTTATCTACGTGCCAATCGTGATTGGGCATGGACAATGGCTTATGGGGTGACGATGAGACTGAGATTAATGCATGAGGGTGCTTTGGGTTATATCAAGTCAAAGTGTGCCAAGGCTTTAGGACAAATGCTTCCAAGTTTGGACCCGTTGACGATTTGGCCTTAAACAATCCTAAGGGGACGATTGAAAATTTGTTACTTACAAATGAGTCTTACCCGTAGGTTCTTGCTTCATTTCACTGCTCGCTCCGCATCATTTTGCATAACGATTCAATTGCCATTACTTATCAAGTCAATTGTCATTGCTTATCAAAATCTATAGATTATGAATTGCACGAGGGTTTAGAAATCTCCGGTAGTGGAATCAGATAAGGAACATTGAAATGGTCTAGTAACAGATTGAGAGAGACCTGTTTTCATTCCGCTAGAGACGGATTCAGACGATCATTCGACTGAAGATAGACCTAGATTTATTTTGCCCTGCAAAAGCCTAAATGACCGTGAATTTAGGCAAGCTTTAGCCGATTCTCAGGAAAAATTCAGTTTGCTTGGCGTTAATTAAATTTGAGGATTTTCTTACGTCTCCCTAACATTTGTCCCCTTGTGGTGTAAGAATCCTTTCTGTACCTGTTCATTGTGAGGAAAAGCAACATGCGCATTAATTCTTGGGCGACCATCGCTGCATTTACCATGTTGGCGGCGGGCGTTGGCACCGTTACCACTGGTTGCTCCAGTGCTAACCCTTGTGCTGGCACCAAGACTGAGGAAGCGAACCCCTGTGCCGCTGCAGATCCCTGTGCTGCTGCAGATCCTTGCGCCGCTGCGGATCCTTGCGCTGCCGCTGATCCCTGTGCCGGTAATTAAGCTTCTGGGATAACGCAAATGGGGCTTGAGGTCTGGAAATCGCACTAGTCCTGCGAATATTCCGGCCTTCGCCTTGGCTTTAGCCTTGCTAGGTTGGCTTGGATGATTTTTGGGGCCTGTTTCTCGGAACAGCTGTTAGTTAGTCTCTTAGCCAGCCTAGGGGAACCTGGTTGAAGTTTGACTCAATGGGCATGGTCAGAAAGTCTGATAAACCCTGAGTGTTAGCCAGTGGGGCCTGTCCCTGCTGGTTTTCTTTTTAATTGTTTGATTCTGGTTGTTGGTGTAAATAATCACTTGCTAATTTGCCGAGAATTGCTCATTAACTGATTTAGAACGACGTCCTGGATTGGCTTTGGAACGGCTTCTGGTGATAAGGACTGATTGAACAAGATGGTATTTTGGATTTAAGATGCCACCATGTAAGGCCCGAGTAGGTGCAGACATTTCCCATAAGCAACCTGTTCGTTCCGTGTTGGTGGTTGACTTTGTTTGATCTTCGTCCTTGACGAGGCGATCGCTGTCTCTGCTGTTAGCAACCTCTCTTACCCATGAATCTTGAACCTGCTGATTCTGCCGGTACTGATGATGACATCAGGCAGTCTGTCTGGGAGCGTCTGGAGCAAGGACGTCGATCTAAGGCGGCCCAGGGTGGCTATGCTGGCTATGGATCTCCACCCTATGGATTGAAGACTGAAAATGGTGATCTGGTTGAGGATCCTGCAGAGCAGAAGGTCATTGAGCTCATTCGGCGCCATCACAAATCAGGCAAGTCGTTGCAGAAGATTGCTGATTGGCTTAATCAGCAGGGGTACCGTACTAAGCGGGGTAGCAACTGGAAACGCATTTCTGTGAAGCGGGTTTTAGATCGGTTGTACGGCAAGACGCCTCGCATGTCGGATCAGCCTGCTGCAGTTCCCGAGGGAGATTTGTCTGTGGTTCAGGAGGTTGAACCCACAGAAGGTGATAGCAGTCAGTGCTAAGTAACCCTTGAGATGATTGTATTGAGATGCCAGGTTATTTCCTTCTAAGGGGGAATAGATGCTTGGGCAACTGGAGCGGTTCCTTCTCTCTGATTCTGATTCCTCTTTTAGAGCTTCATTGATGATTTGTGACAGGTGTTGAGCTTTCGCTTTCGGCCTGTGATGTTTGCATATTCCTGGAGAAATCGTTCTAAAGGCCATGTGGTGATCGCCGCCACCTGGTTGAGACTAGGCCAAATTCCCGCGCGAGCTTTAACGTGATACGCCGAAACGGATTGGACTGCATCTTGATTCTCAAATCAGACTGGGAGTTGAGCTGCGGTGCATAGAGATATTACGCAATGTTTCTGGCTTAGCCCTTCTCTATGAACTTATGTCCCCGTCGGTGTAACCTTGTAGAGGGATGTTACAACTTAATTCAAGCTTTGACTCTGTAAAGGTCTCTCCTTAAGGAATATACGGCTTGAATTGCTTGCTAAGGTTCCTGTGCACCGTTTCTGGGAGTCCGTATGGCCACCGTTAATTACGTTCAAGCTGACGAATTTGAAGCTTTGCTGGCTGGAGAGTGCTTGGCCGTAGTGGATTTCACGGCAAGCTGGTGTGGCCCTTGTAAGCTCGTGGCGCCTCTGATGGAGCAGCTGGCAGATGCCTATGATGGGCGGGTTTCGGTTGCAAAGGTCAATATCGACGACCATAAGGCGATCGCGAAGCAGTTTGAGGTGAAGAGCATCCCTGCCGTGCTGATGTTTAAAGGAGGTGAGCTGGTCGAAAACCTAGTGGGCGTCAAGCCTTACGAGGAATTTAGCCAGGCTGTAGAGAAGCATTTGGCTTAGAGCTCATTTCTAAAGGGAATCAGATCCTTGTGTGGGGAGACTTTGAGAAATAGAGACTAAGACCCAACTCAAATCCTAAACCTGACAGAGAGAGCTTTACAGGCTCCCCTTAAGGTTGCGTTTAGAACTTGGCTCTTAGGGTGAACCAATCAAATGTGGAAGCATTCGCTTTTCCATTTGATTTCTCGTTCCCGTCATGATTGTCGTACGAGTGCGGAGAAAAACAATGAGAACGTTGAATCTTGAGGCTATGGCACCTTCTCATAAGGGCTCTGCCCACAAGGCCGTGGCACCTGATGATGCAGTCAAGATTGAGACCTCGCCTGCCATTGTGCTGCAGTCTTCCCAGGCTCTATTGCTGTGCTCTTACCAAAATTTATCGGGAGCCCTGCAAATCGTACGCGTGATGGATGCCCAGGATCAGCTCCTGTTAGAGCGTGTGCTGTGGGCAGAGCAGGCCTTGGAGTTTTGGGCTCAGGCCGATGCACGTCTTGAAGTCTTTAGTGGTGAGTTGACGAACTCGTTGATGGTGGATTCCATCATTTGTGAACGTTTACAGAGCCCCGCAGCAACAGCTGCATGATTTCTGTTGTGAAGTCGTAGACGATCCCCTTGCATTCTTCGCAGTGCAAGGGGATTTTATTGGGGAGTGCTGGGTTGATTGCGTCTAGCTGTGTTTACCAATCAATCAGACTGCATTGACCCTGCTGACGCAGCAGGTGGTCGCAGAGGACTAGGGCAACCATGGATTCCACCATGGGTACGGCGCGGGGGAGAACACAGGGGTCGTGGCGTCCCCGGGCTGCTAGGACTGTTTCTTCGCCGGTTTTGGTGACGGTGTTTTGTTCTTTGCGGATGGTGGCGGTGGGCTTGAAGGCGGCGCGAAGGATGATGTTCTCGCCGTTGGAGATGCCGCCTTGGGTGCCGCCGGAGCGGTTGGTGCGGGTGCGGGTGTT
>CALLPZ010000396.1 GCA_938015405.1 uncultured Pseudanabaenaceae cyanobacterium | reverse complement strand
TTGAAGCCAACTAAACCGCTGACAACAGACTCGGCCCATGCCCTTCGCCCACAACGGACCGATCAAAATCAACTACCAGGTCAGCGGTAACCCAGCCGGGCCACCGCTGCTCCTGCACCACGGTTTTACCCAAAACCTCTACACCTGGCACATGCGGGGCTATGCCAAAGTGCTGGGAGCTCACTTCCGCCTCATCCTGCTCGATGCGCGCGGCCATGGCCAAAGTGACAAGCCCCATGATGCTGAGGCCTATGGCATGGGGGAACTCGTCAAGGATTTCCTGGCGATTTTAGACGCCCTCCAAATAGAACAGACCCATTTTTTCGGCTACTCCATGGGGGGCCGCATCGGCTTTGCCCTAGCCCAGCAAGCCCCGGAGCGACTGCAAAAGCTCATCATTGGCGGTGCCCATCCTGGCCAGGAAAGCCTGGCTGCATTTCAAGGCGTTGATGGGACAGACTCCGCAGCTTTTATCAGCGCCTTCGAAGCTATGATTGGCGAATCTATCTCGCCCCTAGCCCAAGAATTTGTTAAAGCCAACGACCTCATTGCCCTGGCCGCTTCGGCTCAGCCACGCCCCAATCTGGTTGAGAATATGGGCCAATTTGACCTGCCCATTTTGTTATTTTCGGGAGAGCGCGATCGCCGTCTCGCCAAAATCCAAGCCTGTGCCCAGCAGCTACCTAATGCGAAGTTTGAGCTGTTGGCAGGGGTGAATCATGTGGAAGCGATCGCCCAAAGCAAAATGGTAATTCCCTTGCTACAAGCGTTCCTAGCCTGAAGCCAGACGCCAAGCGTCAAAGCGAGAAACCGGGTTTCTAGCAACATCCATTGCTTCAGCCAGCCAACCTCGCAGAAACCCGGTTTCTAAAGCCCCCGCCTCAGCAACCAAAGCCTGAGGCTAGCCAAAGCTAAGTTTCGCAAAGAACAAGCGAACTATAGTACAATTGAATTAACAAGCGTAATTGCCCTGTTCGGCGTTCCGATGGCTGCGATCTGCGCTTCGCCCCTCGATTAGGACTATGGACCATGCAAACCGAAACATCAGTGGCCCCAGCAACTAGCTTGGGCATTCGCGAATTCTCCCGACAATCCGGCTACTCCGAAGCCAAAGTGCGCCGCGCCATGCGCGAACTCTCCATCAAAGGCCAATTCCAAGGACGCGGCAAAGCCACACTGCTCAATCCATCCGAGCAAGAACGCCTCGCCTTACATATAGATGAAGTCGAACTCCAGGGCAACGAGCAAGCCGCTCCAGCTCCTGCCCCACCCCCCAAAGCCTCCACGACAGCAAAACCAGTCCGCACAAAGCCAACAGTTAAATTAAACAAAGCAGTTGCTGATGCAATGGAAGCAGAAGCCGACGCGATCGCCCCCCCTATTCCCAAAGCAACACAACCCGCTCCAGCCCCTCCCAAAGAAGACAATACAGCCGCCCTCGATCAACTCTGGGAAGCACGCCAAGCCATCCACAAATCAGAAGCCGCTCTTCCCAAAATAGTGACTCCCCCCACCGTAACCCAAGCCCAAAATCCTCGGGTTACCACTCCCCAAGTCCAAAATCCTTCTCCCCCTCCTCAAACGCCCACCGCAATGACTCACTCCCCACAAGCTGCTCCCCAAAGCAATAGTCCTCAAAGCAATAGTCCTCAAAATCCCGAATCTCAGAGTCAGCTCTCCGCCCCCGTTTCGCCCCAAGCTTCCCCCGCCTACTACGACCCTTACTTCGACGCCCACCCCGCGATCGCACCCACCACTCAAATCCAACCCGGCAATCATCGCCAAACCCTAGCGCCACCCAACCTCCCCGAAAGCTACGACCTGGGCCAATTCCGCAGTGAAGAAACCATCACCACCCTGGCTGATCCAGGCACGATCGCAGCCCAGGCCATGGGGGCCATCAATGCCCTAGTCAACGGCATGGATGCAGACATTCAACAACAACGCATCCACCTCGAAGAAACCCAGCGCGCTGCCCACACCCTGCGGCTCAAGGCCAAACAGCTCCAGGACAAAAAGATTGAATATATGATTCAGTCCTCCACCCTTGGCCAGGCCCAACAGCAAAGCACCCTCGAACTCCAAGAAGCACTGGAGGGCATTCAAACCCTGGGAAAGTCTCCCAGCGACGAGCCGATGTCGCCGTCATCGTCGCCCTCCTCTCCCTCACCATCGGCCTAGGCACCTTCATTGCCGTAGCCAGACCGGATAGTCCTCCCCCGACCCAAATGGAGTACTACTCCCCTTAGAATCCAGACCTTAGCAGAACACCCCTCCCTCCCTTATTAGATCGGCATCGATTAAGCATCTCCTTAATCTTTGTCGATCTTCATTGATCACTACACAGTACTTAGTTTTTACAGCATGCCATCAATTCAAGTCTCGAATTGACTGTAAAAGCATTTAATCTAAACTAGATATTACGAAAAACAGTCTTCTATAGATTTTAGAATGTTGAAATGCACAAACCACAAGATCCCCTAAGCTAGGTCACTCCAACGATCAAAGCGAGATATTTAGCAAGCGCCTTTTCTAGCAAAATAGAAAAACTAAAACTCTAATTTCTTATCTAACATCATAGCAATTCAGTATTTGCATCGAAAGCAATTAAACCTTATTTCAAAACACTGCTCAAAGCAATTTATGTATCTCAGGATACGAACTAATTCAGAAAATCCCCGCATATTTAGAGGCGGTTACGTATTATTTTCGGTGTGAGTTAGTCATGAATAATTATCTGTGGCGTACGACCCTCGGGGTTGTACCTGTCTTGCTAGGAATGGCTGCAGTCCCTGCAGCGCAAGCAGGCGAGCTAGACGCGATCGCAAATGTTCAGCAGTACGTCCGCGAAGGCGCTGCGATGGGTCAAGTGACCTCTGTCTCTCAGTTACGCGACGTACGTCCCACGGACTGGGCTTTCCAAGCACTCCAGTCCTTGGTCGAACGCTACGGTTGCATCGCGGGCTATCCCGATGGCACCTACCGTGGCAACCGCGCCATGACTCGCTACGAGTTCGCGGCAGGTTTGAACGCTTGCTTGGACCGCGTCAACGAATTAATTGCGTCTGCAACTGCTGATCTCGTCACCCAGGAAGACCTGGCTGTTCTGCAGCGTTTGCAAGAAGAATTCCAAGCTGAGCTGGCGACCCTACGCGGTCGTGTGGATGCCCTCGAAGCCCGCACGGCTGAGCTCGAAGCCAATCAGTTCTCCACCACCACGAGACTGGCGGGTGCAGTCACCTTTGACCTGGGCTCTGCCTTTGCAGGCGAAGTCAATGGTGCTGATGTTGAGGATGAAGTGACCTTTGGCGGTGACGTTACCTTGACGCTGGACACCAGCTTCACGGGTCGCGACTTACTGACCATGGATCTCTACGCAGCGAACATCCAAGGGTATGGCGATCGCACCGGCGCTGCCGAAACCGCAGTGGATTACGAAGGCGATACCGGCAACGCCTTCGTCCTCGACAACCTCTGGTACAACTTCCCCATAGGCAACGCTTCCGTCTACGTCGGTACCGTTGACCTGGAAGCAGACGAGATTGCACCCA
Organism: uncultured Pseudanabaenaceae cyanobacterium; assembly: GCA_938015405.1. Taxonomy (GTDB): domain Bacteria; phylum Cyanobacteriota; class Cyanobacteriia; order PCC-9006; family JAAUQQ01; genus JAAUQQ01. The sequence continues at coordinate 5,282 of CALLPZ010000396.1, read as the reverse complement.
CCAGCGCCAACCTAATGGATGACGCAATTGGTGACTACTTCGGTGGTAGCAACCCACTGTCTTACAACCTGGTTTCCGGCATTGGTGCAGGCTTTAACTACCAGCTAGGTGACAGCCTCAACGTGGCGGGTGCTTACCTCGGTGCCGATGGCGAAGCCAACACCGCTGGCGATGACCTTGGTTTGACCGGTGGCGACAACACCAGCTTTGCCCAGGTGACCTTTACCCCTGGCGACAAGCTCGTTATCGCAGGTACTTACAACCATGCCTACTACTCCCAAGGTGGCGGCATTGCGGATGGTTCTGAGTCCTATACCGTCGATGCCTTTGGTGTGAACGCGGGTTATGCGCTCAGCTCCAATTTCAACGTTTCCGGCTGGGCTGGCTGGGGCGTTGCAGACTCCAAGGATAGCGATGCTGATGCAGACCTATTCAACTGGGCTGTGCAACTTGGCTTCCCCGACCTGTTCCGCGAAGGGAACTTCGGTGGTGTTTCCGTCGGTGGCTTCACCAGCATTACCGACGAAAGCGGCAATGCTTTCACCGAAACGGATGACACTCCTTTCTTGGCTCAAGCGTTCTATCGTTTGCAGCTCAGCCAGAACATCAGCGTTCAGCCCGGCGTGTTCTACATCGCCAACCCTGGGGGTGATGACGATAACGACAACGTTTGGATTGGCTCCTTGAGAACGAGCTTCAGCTTCTAGCGATAGGGCTGATTCTTGCATAATTAAAGACACACATTCCTGGGGCAGTGCATTGGCATTGCCCCTTTCTTGCAGTCACTCGCGCAAGGATTTTTCGTACCATTTCACATCCCAATATTGTCCAAACTTTCGCCCCACCTCTCGGCAATGGCCCACTGGCTCAAAGCCAAATCCTTGATGGAACTGCTCTGATGCGGGGTTGGGCTGGGTGATTAAGGCATAGGCCCGGTGGATATCTTCATCCTGGAGAGACTCAAAGAGTTGCTGGTAGAGCGATCGCCCAATTCCCTGTCCCACAAAATCCGGCGCTAGGTAAATACTTGTTTCTACAGAGGTTGCATAGGCTGCTTTAGGGTGAAAAGGGCTACTCGTTGCATATCCAACCACAGTCTCCTCCACTTCAGCCACCCAAAGACGATGACGACCCTGGCTGGCGTAATGGTCAAACCATTGCTCTCGCCGCTGCTCCACAGAATAGGGTTCCAGATCAAAGGTAATCGTCGTCTGGCGAATGTAATGGTTATAAATTTCCGTCAGCGCCCTCAAATCATTGTGCTGGGGCAGGCGAATAACAGCAGCCATGGTCTCAATTACCGCAGGACTCTGCCATGCTACTGCCTGGACTGTCAGAGTTTATATCTTGACTTAGACAGACAAAAAAAGAGCGACTGCGTATTACCGCAATCGCTCCCAAAACCTCTAGTGAACTCTCAAAACTCATTAGCCCTTAGAACGCTGAAAACACCATCTGTCCAGGCAAGATCAACAACACCAGTTCACCCAGCAACACCAAGGAAGCCAAAATGGGGATGAACAGCGTCTCAAGACTGTACAGAGAAGCGTTAAACATCAGCAGGCCAAAGGACAGAGCAAGGTAAGTTAAGGCAAAACTCGTCGCTGCAATCCAGCCACTGTTGACTGCAATGCTCGTCATCAACAGCGCCGCTGCTACCACAGCAAACAAGCTAACGGGCGTATAAAGCTTCTTCGATTGACCCAGCAGCAAAATGCATTCAATCGCCGCCAGACTCAACGTGACACAAAGCAATGCAGCCATAACCCTTACCCCTGTGACTCAATCCGAGAAATCGTGAACCCTGCGGTTTCGCTTTCCTATAAACAGAATAGTCACCCTCACCAACGAGTAGTTAAAGCTACAGCAAAGCTTGCGTGTATTCCCATAAAGCCTGCGTAAAAACCCGGCCCTCTCTCCAGGGATATTCCTGATTTATCCATCCAACTCCGTATTGTCTCGGTCCTCCACAAACCGCCTTAATATGGAGCCAAGCCTCAGTTCGGCTTCTTCTTTCGCGACGACACAGCCCCCATGCCCGATCCTCAACCTCGCCACCCAGATTCCACGGAAGCAGCGACCAAAATCATTGATGCCCTCGGCTGGGTCTACGTAGAACAGCGAAAACTACTCTGCGCTCGCAGCCACGACAAAGACGCCTTCTACCTCCCCGGGGGCAAGCGCGAACCGGGCGAAACCGATGCCCAGGCCATCGCCCGTGAAGTCCAGGAAGAAATCGGCCTCATCCTAGACCTCAAAACCCTCAAGCTCTTCACCACCATCCACTCCGCAGCCCACGGCCATGGTCCCAATGCTCAAGTCGTACTCATTTGCTACGAATCCGGCTTCAGCGGTGAGATCGAGCCCGATGCTGAAATTGCAGAGATTGCTTGGTTTGGGTATGGCGATCGCCATCGCTGCGCTCCAGCCACCGCTATTGTCCTAGAGCAATTACGGAATCAAGGCCGGATCGATGAATAGGGCAAAGGTCTCAACCCGCCATGGCTAGAGAAAGGCTCCATAGGCTTCAATGCGAGCCAGAAGGCGATCGCCCAGCAACACACTGGCCTCCCCCAACGCTTGATGAATCTTGATGGCCTCATCTCGATAGGTCGCAATCTTCTCTGGCTGCCAATAGTGCGGCGGCTGACCCAGATTGGAAATGCGATCGCCCAACTTCACCAGCCACAACTCCCTCGGCTGCTGCCGAATCCGCGCCAAGCTGTCATCCATCTGCGCAGCTTTAGTCGGCAGCTCAGCATTTTTAGTCAACGCCATCACCCCATCGGCCACCTCAGCCCCAAACTCAGCCTTCACCTGGCCATAGGTCACAGCAGTATCTTCAATAACGTCATGGAGCACCGCGCCAAGAATCGGTAAGTCGGGATTTGCCAATGGCTCCACCGCCACTGCTCCCATCACTTCCATCACCACCTGGCCCAGATGGGTCAAATAGGGCAACTCCGTTCCAGGAAACAATTGCCCTTGATGTGCCTCCGCAGCAAAACGCCAGGCCTGATTGACTAAATCTGGATTCCACAATGCGATCGCCTCGCCCAGGGGTCTAGCAAATGCCTTCATCTGGTCTTTCCTCCATGCCCCGTCCCCTTCAATGTAGCCAAGATATCGTCTCCCAGCGGGGCAGCAGCAATCCCTAGGGCAAGATACATGTGGCATCCGTTTCGCCTGCACAGCAAAAGACCAGGCCGCAGTCCCCAAAACCTCCGTAAAGGCCCGGAGAAGATCAGTCCCTTTCTCGAAAAGCAAACACAAAAATCGCAAGTTTCACTCAGGGGATCAAATGTTCTACTTAGAGAGAATAGAGTCAAGTTAACTCCCTGAACCATTGCCATGGGTGTATTGGACGACATCTATCCCAAACTCTTTGATGCTGCGGACCGGGTCTTTCCCGAATTCCAGTTTCAATCCCATGCCAGTGGCTGGATCGCAACTGCCAAGCGCGACCTCGATGGCAGCGAAACCAAGCAGGGAGGCAAAGTTTATATTTATCGCGATCGCCCCTACCGCCTCTGGTCCCACCGCCTCGGTGAAGGCCTTTCCTTCTGGGGCTATCTAGCTAAACGGGATGGCTTTCATCCCCAAGACAGTCAGGCCGTTGTGCAGCACCTCGCCCAACTCGCAGGCCTGGAGCTCCCCTCCTTCGCCCCATCGAATCCTAGCCAGCACTACGACGATCCCGGAAGCCCGCGCTCACAACGCCCCATTCTCCAAACCGCATCACGTTGGATGCAGCAAGCCCTGCACAGCCCTGAAGCTAACGCGGTCCGCAGCTATCTCATCCAGCAGCGAGGCTATCGCTGGGAAGACATTGAAAAAATGCAGCTCGGCTTTCTATCCAGTCAACAGGCACTGAAAGCTCAGTTATTATCGGATGGCTACACAACTGACCGCGTCCAAGCCTGCCTCAATTGCTTCAGCAGGCAGATCGGCTCCAGCCATCAGCTCATCATCCCCGTGCGCAGTCGGCGCCAGCAAATCATTGGCTTTTGTAGCCGCACCATTATTCCAACGCTGAAGCCCAAATATCTCAACACCAAAGGCCTCGACAAAACCGCAGCCCTATTTGGCTATGCCTTTGGCAGCAAACATTTAGTCATCGTCGAGGGAGTTTTAGATGCTGCCATCGCCCAGGCCAAAGGTATGCTCCAAGTCATTCCTCTTCAAGGTTCCAGTCTCAACCTGAGCCAACTCCAGCAGCTCCAAAGCGAAGGCATTGACGGTATCACCCTTTGCCTCGACAGCGATCGCGCTGGAGCCAAAGCCCGCAAGCGTATCATTGAGCGCATCCTCACCCAAGTGCCACAGATGCGTCTACGCATTGCCACCCTGCCCCAGAGCTGCGATCCTGACGACATCATTCGCACCGCTGGCATTGAAGCCTTCCAACAACGCATCGACCAGGCTGAAGGCATTGGGGCCTATTGCGGACGTCGGCTCGCAGAGCAGCTTCAATCTAAGCAATTTACGGCAGATGTGCGCGATCGCTTCCTCGAACGCTGTGCCAAAATCGAGCGGGGTTTGATTTATCCCCCGGATCGCTACGATTTCCAACAGCGCATTCAAACCGCTCTCGAACAACAAATACCGCCACCAGTGTACGAACAAACTCTGTTGCATTTACAAGACAAGCTCGGCTCTCCTCACGAGCTGGACCAGGTTGCCTAGCAATGCTGGGCTCTAGTCATGGCAGCACTACAGAAACCTAATCCAAAAATCGTAGGAATTTAACCTGAGTTTGATCGGGTTCTGTGAACTGCTGGGCGATCGCTTCAATCTCCCGCAACTGCCCCAGTGCTAAACCACAGGGACTGCCGTACTTCGCCTGGACGCGATCGCTCGCCAATTGCAGCGCCTCTTGAGCTTTCGCAACAAACTCAGCCAAGTCATAGTCCTGCCCCACTTCAAAATACTGACGAACCACAGAGGACGGGGAGTAGCAGTCTGCCTCTTCGCCATTGGGCCATTGGATCCGAAATCGAGTTTCTGGCATGGGGGAAATCTAAATAAGAAGGATTGAAAGTGAGAGAACGAGCTGCGGTTAAATGGCTCAACCATTTGCAGGATGGGGCGATCGCACAATGCTTTGCCCCTAAAACCCCGTCAGCTTTTGACTAGCCAAATCCCAAAAGAGCTGAGATTCAGCTTGGTATCTCAAATGGACCTGCTGCCCTGCGGTGACAACCCCAGCCTCAATGCAGGACAAGTCTCTCGCTTGAAACTTGGCGATCACCTCGGCCACATTGCTTGGGGCAACAGCCAGT